>NTKH01000018.1 GCA_002457645.1 Bacteroidetes bacterium MED-G20 | reverse complement strand
AATTCCTTCCTGTTAGTAGCAGCGGACATTTAGAAATCACCAAAGAGATTTTTAATACTGGCTATGAAGCAAAAGAAAGTCTACTTATGACTGTGGTCTTACATTTTGCGACTGCCCTAAGTACAATATTTATATTTAGAAAAGATATTTTAATAATTTTAAGAGGGATTATGTCTGCAAATGACGCTAAAGAAAAGCAGTTTGCTCTTAAAATAATTATCTCTATGATACCTGCTGCTGTTGTGGGTGTTTTTTTTGAAGATATTATTGAATCATTTTTTAATGGGCAATTAATTTTAGTGGGAGCCATGTTAATAGTGACTGGGTTGTTACTTTTTTTGGCGGACAAATCTAAAGAATCAAGTAGTCAAATAAGTTTTTTTAACAGTTTTATCATTGGTATTTCTCAGGCAATTGCAATTCTTCCAGGAATATCTAGATCAGGAGCTACCATAGCAACATCTGTCATTTTAGGAGTTGACAAAACTTCTTCTGCAAAATTTTCTTTTTTAATGGTTGTCCCCTTAATTTTTGGTAAGGTATTTAAAGATATTTTATCAGGGGATATTTTGTCAGAATCTTTTTCTTTTGGTCCTATATTTTTAGGATTTTCAGCTGCCTTTGCAACAGGACTATTTGCATGTAAATGGATGATTAGTTTAGTAAAAGCTAGTAAATTAAAATATTTCTCCTTCTATTGCTTCATCATAGCTTTTTCAATAATTTTCTGGAAAATAACATGACTAAAATTCCGTTTGTTGAGGGAGCTATTTTACTTGTTGATAAACCTTTAAATTGGACATCTTTCGATGTTGTAAAAAAAATCAGATATGAAATAATCAATCATTTCAAGATTAAAAAAATTAAAGTAGGTCATGCTGGAACATTAGATCCACTAGCAACTGGTCTAATTGTTTTATGTACTGGAAAAAAAACTAAAACAATAAATGAACTAATAATTGACTCTAAATTTTATGAAGGAGAAATTAGGCTTGGTGCAACAACTCCATCCTTTGATTTAGAAACAGAAATTGATAAAGAGTTTGCTTTACCAAGTGTAGATGATAATACGCTAAAAAATATAGAAGAAAAATTCACTGGTGAAATAAATCAATTACCTCCTTTATTTTCTGCAAAGCGAGTAAAAGGTAAGAGAGCTTATGAATATGCTAGAAATAATGAATATGTAGAACTAAAACCAAATTTGATATCCATATTTGAACTACAATTAAAAATTATAAATAAAAATACTATAAGTTTTAGTTGTCATTGTTCAAAAGGAACCTACATGAGATCACTAGCTAGAGATATTGGCTCTTCCTTAAATTCTGGAGCTCATTTAATATCCTTGAGAAGAATTAAGTCTGGAAAATTTAAAATTGAAATGGCAAAATCTATTGAGGAATGGATTGATATCATAAAAGCATCATAATTTTTATTAATTTCGTGCCTCAATTATAAATTATAATATGAAATTATCAGAATTCGAATTCGAATTACCAGAAAAACTAATTGCTGAATATCCAGCAGATCAAAGAGATGAATCTAGACTGATGGTTGTCCATAGAGACACTGGAAAAATAGAGCATAAAACATTCAAAGATGTCATCGACTATTTTGACGATGGGGATGTAATGGTAATGAATGACACCAAAGTTTTTCCAGCTAGGATGTATGGAAATAAAGAAAAAACTGGTGCAAAAATCGAAGTTTTTCTGCTGAGAGAACTAAATAGAGAAAGTTTATTATGGGATGTTTTGGTAGACCCTGCAAGAAAAATTAGAATAGGTAATAAATTATATTTTGGTGAAGAAGATGATTTGGTTGCGGAGGTTATTGATAATACCACTTCTAGAGGAAGAACATTAAGATTTTTATTTGATGGATCTTATGAAGATTTTAAGGCTACAATAACAAAATTGGGCCAAACTCCCTTACCAAAATACATTAAGCGAGATCCCATTCCAGAAGATCAAGACAGATATCAAACTATTTTCGCTCAAAACGAAGGTGCTGTCGCAGCCCCCACTGCTGGGCTTCACTTTAGTAAGCAACTCATGAAGAGGTTAGAAATTAAGGGAATTGAATTTACTCCCATTACCCTTCACGTTGGTTTGGGTACTTTCAGGCCAGTTGAGGTTGAAGATCTTACAAAACATAAAATGGACTCTGAAGAGTTATATGTTGGTGAACAGACTGTTAAATTGGTAAATAATGCCAAATTGAATAAAAGAAAAGTTTGTTCTATTGGAACAACTGTTACCAGAGCTTTGGAATCGTCAGTTACCGTAAATAAAGAATTAAAGCCTTTTTCTGGGTGGACCAATAAATTTATATTCCCTCCTTATGTGTGTAATATTCCTGATGCTATGATAACTAATTTTCATACTCCTAAATCTACTTTACTTATGATGATTTCTGCTTATTGTGGTCATGATTTGGTAATGAAAGCATACAAAGAAGCAGTAAAAGAGAAATATCGATTTTACTCATATGGGGATGCTATGCTAATTCTTTAAATTTTTAAAACCTCGTAATCGAGGTTTTTTTTTGATGAATCATAAAATTGATATAAGACAATTAACCTTAGAAGAACTTACCAAAAAGATTGTTGATCTTGGTGAGAAACCCTACAGAGCTAACCAAATTCACGATTGGCTTTGGAAAAAAAGAGCAATTGTATTTTCTGAAATGACTAATTTATCAAAACCTTTCAGGAAGCTTATTGAAGATAATTTCACAATAAATGCAATCCAATTAAAAGAAGCTCAAAATAGTAAAGACAGCACCATTAAAAATGCTTTTTTATTAGCAGATGGAGCTGTAATTGAAGGGGTTTTGATACCTACAAAGAAAAGAATGACAGCATGTGTTTCTGTTCAAGTTGGTTGTAGTTTGGATTGTACTTTCTGTGCAACTGGAAGACTTAAAAGATTCAGAAATTTAAATGCAGATGAAATTTATGATCAAGTGGTCATGATTAATAACCAATCAAAAAAAGAATATGACGCTCCTATTTCGAATATTGTTTATATGGGAATGGGAGAACCACTTTTGAATTATAATAGTGTTTTAATTTCTATTGAAAGAATAACTTCTCCAAATGGACTTGGGATGTCCCCCAAAAGAATTACACTAAGTACCGCCGGGATTTCTAAAATGATTACAAAACTTGCAGATGACAAAGTAAAGTTCAACTTGGCCTTATCTCTTCATGCTGCTAATGATGAAAAAAGAAATAAAATAATGCCTATAAATGAGTCAAACTCTTTAAGTTCTCTTAAAGAAGCAATGATTTATTTTGCAGATAAAACGGGGACTAGGCCAACATTAGAATATATTATTTTTAAAGATTTTAATGATGAAATTTCTGATGCTAAAGAACTTGTTCAATTTGGAAAATCTTTTCCTAGTAAAGTAAATATTATTGAATATAATTCTATTGACCAAGGAAAATTTCAGCAAGCACAAAAAGATAAAGTTGACGCCTTTGCATCATATTTAGAGTCTCAAAAAGTTATTGTTAATATGAGAAGAAGTAGAGGGAAAGATATAGACGCGGCTTGCGGGCAATTAGCTAATAAAAACGAGCTAGTTAATTAATTTTTTTGAACTTCTATTTAAAAAAAAGAAACAGATTCCTGCTGATAAAACATCAGATATTGGAAAAGAATACCAAATTCCATTTATTCCTAAGAAATTGGGTAAAATTAAAACCAAAGGAATTAGAAAAAGACCTTGCTTGACCAATGTCAAAAGTAGTGCTGGAATGGGTTTCCCAATTGCTTGATAAAAAGAAGGAGGAATTAAATGAAAAACAATAATAGGAGTTGCTGAAAATATCCAAAATATAGCATTGGGGGCAAACTTGATTAGATTTTGATCTTTAGTAAATATATGAGGAATTATTTCTGATCCTAACATAAGAGCTGCACCAATAATGGTAGCAATTAAAAAACCGCTAATTATAGAAATATTAATGGCTTTTTTAACTCTTTCATATTTTTTGGCGCCATAGTTATAGCCTGCAATAGGCATAAATCCTTGGGCAATTCCAATTAGAGGAAATAATGCAAACATGGTCATTCTAGTTGCTAAGCCATAAACAGATATGGCAATTTCTCCCCCCATTCCTCCTTCAAGATTTCCGTAATAGTAAAGGGTGTTATTTAAGATAACTGCTAGAAAACTTATAGTTCCTTGTCTCACAAGATTAACAGAGCCAATACTAAAAATTTCGCTTATTATTTTATTGTTAATTTTAAATAATACAAGTCTTACTTTTAATTCGCCTCTTCCAGACATATAAAAATAGATGATGTAAATCGCACAGCCAATATAGGATATGGTTGTAGCCCAACCAGCACCTTCCATCCCCCAATTAAAAATATCGATAAAAATATAGTCTAAAATTATATTTAGAATGGATGGAATTAAAAGTGCAATCATAGCAATTTTTGCTTTTCCTTCAGCTCTTAAATTATTATTGGCCATCATAGAAAGGGCTAAGAAAGGAATTCCTATTAGCACAATTGAAAAGTATGAATTTGCCAGAGGCATTATAGCCCCTTTAGCACCAAAAACACTTAATATGGGAATTTTTAAAAAAATCCCTAATAAAATAGCGCTTAAAGCTAAAAAAATGGTTAGTGCTATTTGGTTGTTAAAAGATAATAATGCTTTTTTAACATCTCCACCACCCAATGATCTTGAAACAATACTTCCACCTCCAATTCCTATAGACATTCCTATTGATGAAAAGAGAAATGATATTGGGAAAACAACAGAAATTGCGCCAATGGCTAATTCACCAATGTATTGTCCTACAAAATAGGTGTCTACAATCATGTTCATGGACATCACCATAAAACCAATGGCTGCAGGAAGAGCCTGTTTTAATAATAATTTAGGAATGTATTCTTCACCAAGATAGCTGGACTTTTCTCTTTTAATTTTCTCCTTCATCAAAGAATCATAAAAGATTATTTTCTGTGATATAATTAGCAATCTGAACAGCATTTGTTGCTGCACCTTTTCTTAAATTATCTGAAACTATCCATAAGTTAAATCCATTTTTAACGGTATTATCTTTTCTTATTCTTCCAACAAAAACGTCGTTTTTATTTTGAGCAGTTAATGGCATTGGATAATCAAAAGTATCGGAATTATTTTGAACCACCACACCCTCAGTATTTTTTAAACATTCAATAATGTCGGCTATTTCAAAAGAACTATTAGTTTCTATATTAACAGATTCACTATGTCCACCAATTACAGGAATTCTTACAACTGTAGCTGTAATTTTAATATTGTTATCATTAAATATTTTTTGCGTTTCATCTACTAGTTTCATCTCCTCACTTGTATATCCGTTTTCTAAAAAATCGCCTCCATGAGGAAAGCAATTTTGATCAATAGGATGCGGATATATTCTTTCACTTTTTAAGCCTTTTCTTTCATTATTCATTTGGGCTACTGCCGCTGCTCCTGTTCCTGTAACAGACTGGTAGGTTGAAATAACAAGTCTTTTGAGTCCAAATTTTCGATGAATTTCATTTAATGCTACTGCTAACTGAATTGTTGAACAGTTGGGATTTGCAATTATATTGGTTGATTTTTTGATATTATCACCATTTACTTCAGGGATTACAAGAGGGATATTTTTTTTCATTCTCCAAAAAGAAGAATTGTCTATAACTTTAGATCCAACTGCGGAAAACTTTGGTACCCATTTTTCTGAAACAGAGCTTCCAGCAGAAAAAATCACAATATCTGGTTTTTTCTTTACGGCTTCCTCAATAGAGTTAATGTTTAAATATTTATTTCTAAATTCAATTTTTTTGCCTTTACTTTTTGGTGATGCAACTAGTGTAAGATCAGATATTTTAACTGACAATTCATCTAATACTTTTAGTACTACACTTCCTACCAATCCTGTACATCCTACAATAGCTAATTTCATACACTGACTTTGTTCAAAAGTAGTATATTTATTTCTACAAAATTATACCATGCGTCTTCTAGGGTCTCTAATTATTTTAATATTAATATCGTTTCCCCATTTTGGACAACTTAGTGAAGATTTTTCTGATGGAGACTTTAACAATAACCCTCAATGGGGAGGAGATACTTCAGAATTTATTGTAAATACAGATTTCAAACTCCAACTTAATGCTCCTTCTGTCACGGATACATCTTATTTAAGTGTTGAAACTGGAACTCTAGATTTTTCGTCAAATATTTCATGGGAATTTTATGTAAAAATGGATTTTTCTCCATCAAACAATAATAATTTTAGATATTATTTAGCTTCAAATAATAATAATTTGGAAGGTTATCTTAATGGTTATTATATAAGGGTTGGAGAGAATGGTTCCTTGGATAAATTAAAACTCTATCGCCAAGATGGGATTTCTACTACATTATTAGCATCATCATTACATGAATCCTTTGGAATTAATCCAGAATTTAGAGTGAGAGTGAATAGGGACATTAATGGTAATTGGGAAATACTTTGCGATTCTACAGGTGGAAATAACTTCATTTATGAACTAGGAGCAACGGATGTAACTCATACTTTTTCAAATTTTTCAGGTCTATGGAGTAAACATACTTCTTCAAATAATGACAATATTTATTTTGACGATATAAATGTAATTGGAAATATTATTATTGATTCACTACCTGCTTCAGTTCAAAATGCTTCGGTAATCTCTCCAAATACTTTAGAAATTCAGTTTTCAGAACCTATTGATAATAATGCATTGAACATAAATAACTTTAATTTAATAGGTAATAATCCCCCAAACCCAACGTCTGTATATAATTCCTCATCTGGGTATGAGCTTATTTTTCAACAGAAATTTAAAGGCAATCAAGTGCTCAATTTAAGTATTCAAAATATAACTGATTTAGCAGGAAATTCTCTTTTTGATACAATTCAAATTATTGTTCCTGACACTGCTCAATATGAAGAAATTTTAATAAATGAAATTTTATTTGATCCATTTGCTGGAGGGTCTGACTATGTAGAAATAATTAATAACAGTAACAGTTCTTTTGATATTTTTAAATACTACATTGCTGACTATGATAATGGAATTTCTAACCTAAAGCAAATCAATCAACACTTTATAATAAATCCTAACGAATTGGTTCTATTTACAGAAGACTCTATTTCAACAATTAATGATTATCCTTCAAATAATTCTTCAAGATTTATTCAAATGGACTTACCAAGTTTCCCCAACGATTCTGCAACAGTTTTTCTTCTAAATGCTGATTCAATAATCCTTGACCAATTTAGTTATTCAGATGACCTTCATTTTGAATTAATTAATGATCCTGAAGGGGTGTCATTAGAAAGAGTTTTATTAAATAGTATTAATCCTAATATAGCTTGGCACAGTGCTGCTGAAAATGTAGGATGGGGAACACCAGGTAATTCCAATTCACAGTATTATTTGTCAGAGCAATCTGATGTAAATTTTTATGCTGAAAATGAAGTATTTTCACCAGATAACGACGGTTTTGAAGATATTGCCATTTTTTCTTATAAACTTGACCAAATTGGGATGGTAGGGAATGCTTTTGTATATGACAACAGAGGAAGGTTGATAAAAAGTATTTTAACAAATGAGCTGCTTAATACTGAAGGAAAATTTACTTGGGATGGAATTAATCAATATGGACAAAAAGCAGCTATAGGAAT
This sequence comes from Bacteroidetes bacterium MED-G20, assembly GCA_002457645.1. Classification (GTDB taxonomy): domain Bacteria; phylum Bacteroidota; class Bacteroidia; order Flavobacteriales_D; family Parvicellaceae; genus MED-G20. The sequence continues at coordinate 18,743 of NTKH01000018.1, read as the reverse complement.
TTATTTAATTTATTTTGAATGTTTTTCTGTTAATGGAGAAGTATTAAATTTCAAGTGCACTACTACCCTCAAATCAAGGTTCTGATATTTCAATTATAAATTAAGTTTATTCAAAACCTTGTGACACTATTAATTTTAAGATATTTGATTTAAAATTATGACCGTCGACGATATTAAGAAACCTGTCAAAGAAGAAATGGCATTATTTGAAAAAAAATTCAAATCTGCTATGAAAAGCGATGTGGCACTTCTTGATAAAATCACCCATTATATTATTAAAAGAAAAGGAAAACAGTTAAGACCTTTATTTGTATTTCTTTCTGCTAAAATGATCGCTCCTGTAGAGGAAGGAACTTACATTGCTGCATCATTAATAGAATTACTACATACCGCCACCCTTGTACATGACGACGTTGTAGATGATGCTTCTGAAAGAAGAGGATTTTTATCAATTAACGCCCTTTGGAAAAATAAAATTGCAGTTTTAGTTGGTGATTTTTTATTGTCTCAGGGACTGCTACTTACTACCTCCAAAAATAGGATTGATTTATTACACTTAGTTAGTAAAGCAGTTAAAGCTATGTCTGAGGGAGAACTTCTTCAAATGGAGAAATCTAGAAAAATGGATATTACAGAAGAAGTATATTATAAAATAATCAAGCAAAAAACCGCTTCATTAGTAGCAGCTTGTTGTGCCACTGGAGCTTGTTCTGTCACAAAAGATAAAGAATTAATAGCCAATATGGAACAAGTGGGGATTTATGTTGGGATGGCATTTCAAATAAAAGATGATATTTTTGATTATGGATTTTCTAATGAAATTGGTAAACCTACCGGGATCGATATAAAGGAAAGAAAATTAACACTTCCTTTAATTTATGTCATGAATAAAGTGGATAATAAACAAAAAAAATTAATCATTAAAACTATTAAGAAGGACAAACAAGACGCTAAAAAAATTAATGAAATTATTTCTTTGGTTATTAATGAGGGAGGGATTCACTACGCAGAAAAGAAAATGCATTTTTATAAAGATTTAGCCCTCAAACAATTAGATTATCTTCCGTCTTCTCCTTCAAAAGAAGCATTTATTGGGCTTATCAACTATTCAATAAATAGAAAAAAATAGGTTTTCCTTATTTTTACAGTTCATGTTAAGTTCTAACTTAGATTTAAAAAAACAAATTAAACTTCTAGAAAATGTTCCAGGTGTTTATCAGTTTTATGATTCTAATGACTCTTTACTTTATGTTGGCAAGGCCAAAAAATTAAAAAACAGAGTAGCCTCTTACTTCAATAAAGTAAAATTTGAGAATAAAAAAACTCAAGTAATGGTTCAAAAGGTTGCAGACTTAAAGACCATTCATCTTGATTCTGAAATTGACGCCTTATTATTGGAGAATTCACTGATAAAAAAATATCAGCCCCGTTATAATATTCAATTAAAAGACGATAAAACTTATCCTTGGATATGTATTAAAAATGAGTTTTTCCCCAGAATTTTTTATACAAGAAAAAAAATTAAGGATGGCTCCACATATTTTGGACCCTATCCGTCTGTTAAAGTAGTGAAGACAGTCCTTGAATTAGTGAAAGATAATTTTGATATTAGAACATGCGATCATCAATTAAATAAGGAAAAGGTAGAAAGTGGTGTTTTTCAAACCTCTGTTGATTTTTATATTGGGAATTGCAAAGGTTGTTGTCAAGGAGAAGTAGAGATTAGTGATTATAAACAAAGGATAAACAATGTAATACAAGTTTTAAATGGACACACTTCTAAGGTTTTAAAATCAATGAAGTTTGAAATGAAAGATCATGCTTCAAAATATCAATTTGAAGAAGCAGAAAAAATAAAGAGAAAAATTAAAAACATTGAAAAGTTCCAGTCAAAATCTGTAGTAGTTGATTCCAACTTATCTTTCTTGGGAGTGCTCAACATAGTAAGCCATGAAAAATATGCTTTTGTAAATGCTATTCAAGTGATGAATGGAGCTATAACAAAGTCAAAAACAACTGTAGTTCAAAAAAAACTAGACGAAACAGATCCTGAAATATTATATTACATGTTAGCAGAAAACATCAATAATTTTTTTGATAGTGTTAAAGAAATCATTTTACCTTTTGATCTATCTTTTGATTATCCGATTAATTTTTTGTTTCCAAAGCGTGGGGATAAAAAATCTCTACTTATGTTGTCAAGGAAAAATGCCATGGCAAAAAAAATAGAGTATTTAAAAACGGAAGCTGTAAAAAATCCAGAAACTTCTAGTTCTAAGCTGTTAGCAATTATTCAAAAAGATTTAAGGCTCAAAGAAAAGCCAGTTATTATGGAATGCTTTGATAATTCTAATATTCAAGGAAATTTTCCAGTAGCAGCTTGTGTTGTGTTTAAAAATGGAAAACCAAGAAAAAAAGACTACAGACACTTTAATATAAAAACTGTTGAAGGCCCTGATGACTTTGCTTCGATGGAAGAAGTTATATTTAGAAGATATAAGAGGCTACTTAATGAAGATAAACCATTACCTCAACTAATCGTAATCGATGGAGGAAAGGGACAGTTGTCTAGCGCAACAAAAAGTTTAAAAAAATTAAATTTAACCAAAAAAATTGCCATCATTGGAATTGCTAAAAAACTGGAAGAAATCTACTTTCCTGGAGACCAGTATCCGTTATATTTAGATAAAAAAACACCGACACTGAAGGTAATTCAAAGCATGAGAAATGAAGCTCATAGATTCGGAATTACTCACCACAGGAACAGAAGGTTAAAAGGACTTATTAAAACAGATTTAAGTACTATTAATGGGATTGGAGAAAAAACCATTACTCAGCTTTTAAAAAAATACAAGTCCATAAATGAAATAAAGAAAATTTCACTTAAAGAATTAGAGAAGTTTATTGGCCTTTCTAAAGCTCAAAAAGTTTATCAAAGTTTTAAGAAATAAGAGTTATTTAATTCAAATTATTTTTGGCAAATTGGTACAATATTCATTATTTTTGATTTCTTCAACATGTTAGATATTAATAAAAGCATTCTAGAGTTACTTAAAATACATGATTGTGTAATATTCCCTAACCTTGGAGGATTTGTTGCTCAATATTCCCCAGCAAAATACAATTCATCCAATACTACTTTTAACCCACCATTTAAACAAATTTTATTTAATAAAAATCTAACCAATAACGATGGGCTATTAGTAAATGCTATTGCCCAAATTCATGCTATTTCTTTCCAAGAATCTGACAAAAAGTTGTCTATATTACTTGATAATATCAATAATGAACTAGATAGTAAAGGCAAATATTTATTTGAAGGTATTGGGATGCTTTTTCGCAACCAAGGAGTTTTAAATTTTAAACAACAATCAGAAAATTTACTTTTAGACTCTTTTGGATTGAAACCCATAAATATTAGTGAATTTAGTACAACAAAACCTGCCAAAAAAATAATTCATCTTACACAATCTTCAATTTCTAAATCAAAAATCAAAAATTGGTCTGCTGCTGCTGCTGCTACTGTTATTTTATTTTATTCGGCTTGGATACCTATAAAAACAGATTTATTTAACGATAGTAAAAGTTTTAGCTATTCTGATTTAAATCCCTTTAACTATAAAAAGACGGACACTCCAACCCATATAAATTTTAATTCACCAATTAAAAATATTGAACCGATCTCTATTCAAGAAGAAAAAATAAAAAATAATACTACTATTGTTGAAGAGAGCAACTTAAATATAAATAAAGTATCACCATCCAATCCGAATATTAATGTAGCTATTAAATCTTCAAATTTCGAAGTTATTATTGGTTCATTTAGTGATGAGTCTAATGCCAAAAAGCTCATTAAAAAACTTAGTAAAAAATCATTAAAAGCTCGTCAATTAGCATTTATTAAAAAGCTTTACAGGGTTTCCGCAGGAAAGTTTACAAGAAAAGAAAATGCCATTGAATATCAAAAAACAATCAAGCAAAAGTTTAAAATTTCTTCTTGGATATTAATTAATTAATGCCTTCCGAAGAATATAAAAAAGCATATATTTTCTTATCCAATAAATGCTCTAAAAAAGAATTTTCATCTAGAGAAGCACTGAAAGCTTGTTCAAAGTTTAAGTTAAAAATTGTAGATAAAAATAATTTGATTAATGAATTAAAAAAACAAAATTTCATTAATCATGAAAGATTTTCTAAAGCTTTTGTTCACGACAGATTTAATTTTTATAGATGGGGAAGAAATAAAATTATTCATCATCTCAAACAGAAGGGAATTGAAGAATTTTATATTCAAAAAGCCATAGAATCTATAAGCGATGATCTGTATTATAAATTACTTTCTGAGGAAGCCATTAAGAAGTACCATACAATGAAAGCTCCAATAGATTTCCAATCCAAACAAAAGTTGATGAAATTTCTTTATCAAAAAGGATTTGAAACAGAACTAGTTTATAATGAAGTAGAAAAATTATTTCCTTAAAATTTAAGAGAATATTGCCAAAGAATTGTTCTTGGAGGTAGTACATTTCCAGGTCTATTAGTGTATTCTCTATTCAATAAATTATTAACGAGTAAAGACACTTTAGAATTGTTGTTTATACTAAAGGAGCATCTTGCATCAAAAATAATATCACCATTCATTCTAGAATTTCTATAATCTCCGTAATCTGGAAGTATCTCATTTCCCAATATTGGGGTGATAAAAACATCATCTACATTTGCCATTACACTTGTGTATCTGTTACTTAACCCAAAAGCAATTTTTTTATAATCTAATTGAAAGTCAATTTTTACCATGTGCTTATTTCTATATTTGAGTATTGTAGCATCTGGTGTTTCCAAATTTGGATTACTAAATGTAAATAGGTAAATAGAGTCAGCATTAATAGGAGTTGGGTTTATGTAAGTATAACCAGCTAAAGTTGAAAATGATAAGTTTTCAGTAAAATTTCCTTGTCCTACAATACTAAATTCAAATCCAGGAATATTTGCATTTTGGATATTAGTACTTCTAGCCCCAATATAATTGGAAAGTTTAGTTAAATCACCTTGAATTTCTGCTAATATTTGTGATATCTCAATATCTCCTCCGTTAGAATCATAAAATCCAAACATAAATTCCATCATATCTGTATATTGTGTAACAAAAGCAGATAAATCAATATAGCCTTTAAAATTATTAATTTGGAATCCTTGCTTAATACCAATTTCACTACTCCAACCATATTCTGGCTGGATATTTTGATTTGGAAAAATATTTAGGCCTCCTACAAAAGTGGAAATATATTTCTCTGCAATTGAAGGAAATCTATAACCTTGACCATAGGAAGCCCTAATAAAAGTATATTCCAAAGGATGATAAGTTCCGCCTAATCTAAAAACAGGTTGAAAAGGTATATTTAAAGCTTTTTGGAAAAGCTTACCATTTGATTGAACATCATCAATTTTAAAATATTCCATTCTCATGCCTGCTGATAGCGTTATTTTATTCCAATTTTTATCTCCTTGAACATAAGCAGCTAAATTGGTAGAATTATGATTCCCATATAGCTCAGAAATTACATTAGTATAAGAGCTCATTATACCACTTGTTATCGTTGCATTATTTTTAAATTTTTGCTGAAATTGGTATTCTCCAAATAAGTAATCGGATAAAGAGCCTTGATTGGTGTTATTAATATTATTAGTCCTAAAAAATCTTGTTTTTAAGTGATGTTCTTTACCATTTTCACCGATATATGAAATATAAGGATCTATCATTATTCTCTCTGTTGAAGCTTCACTCATAGTAGAATCTAATGCATGAAGAACACTGTCTGCTCCAGCCCAAAGAAAAAACACTGTGCTTTTATTAAAATTGGTATTGACATTTAACCCATAAGATAAGCCCTTAATACTTTTTGAAAAATGTTTCCATCCTCCATTAAGTCTTGCTCTTTGATCATCTGAGCCATATCGATAACCTTGGTCTTTCATAAATGAACCGCCTAAAACAAGTTCATTATGTTCATTAATTTTATTTAAGTGAGTAAAATTCCCTTGAACGTACCCTCTTGGTTGATCCCACCAGGTTTGATCGTCTCTTTGATCTAAAATAGAATCCCCTTCAATTAAAGAAGTTCCTTTTCTTGAACCATATCCTGACATATAGAATCCGTTTGATATATTTATTTTAGTAATCGGCTTATCTTTTGGGTACTGAGTTCTAATATTGATAACACCATTTAGAGCAGATGATCCATATAAAACGGAAGAAGCTCCTTTTAATATTTCTATCTGCGAAATATTTTCTAGGGGAATTGATCCCCATTTAATATCGTTGGCATCACCAGCTAACATAGGCATCCCATCTACCATAACAAGAACTCTGCTCCCCGCCCCATAACTCCAACCACTTCCTCCTCTTATACTTGCTTGGTTTTCATTGATTTGAACACCAGGCACTTGTTCTATAATGGCCTCAGCATCTCTGGTAGCTTTATTCTCAATAAGTGTAGGTTTAATTATAGCAATTGATATCGGAACATTGCCTAATTTCTCTTCATATTTATTAGCAGAAATAACCATTTCGTTTAACTGATTAATATCGTCAGACAGTTCTATGTCTAGATCAAGTATCTCGTTTTCCTTTAAAAAGACCTCTTTAATGATTTTTTGATAACCAATATATTTAAAGGTAATTTTTTGTTTTCCAACAGGAAGATTTAAACTATAATAGCCATTTAAATCTGTAATAGTTCCAATATTATTTTCATTATAAATATTTACACCAACTAAAAACGCTCCATCTTCTCTATCTAACACTTTACCTTTTAGGGTTCCTCGTTGTCCCAAAGCATAAAAAGATAATAAAGAGAGGCTTAATAAATAAATATATTTTTTAAAAAATAATTGCATTTGAAAAGGTGATCATATTTCTTATAAGGTACTTATTTTTGTCGATTTGGGGCACCATAATCGTAACTAATCTTTTTAAGAACGTCTTTCACTTTTAAACCGTTTTTATATATCAAGTGAGAAATCAATTTCCCTCTTTTGCTGAAAAGTTTAACTTCACCATCTTTCTTATTATTTTTATAATTGGTTTCACTAATGATATTACCCTTTCTGCTAAAATTTTTGTAGCTGCCATCTAATAATCCATTTTTATAATTAACTTCTCTATTGGTAATTATGCCTCCAGGATAATAGTAGATTGAAGTGCCGTTAAGTTTTCCATCCACATAGTTTTCTTCACTTTTTAAAGTTTGGTCATATTCGCTATATTTTATCCATTTACCATTTGCAACAGACTTTTTAACCAATCTGTTCTCATTAGGCACAAGAATACTTTTATTTAAAATTACCTTGTAGTTCCTTCTTTCGATAATCTTTCCTTTTTCAGACCAATATATCCAGGTATTAACTTTATAATCATTGTCATATTCACCAGAATATTTTAATTCACCATTTTTATAATAACCTTCCCATTTTTGATTCATTTTCCCCGAATTAAAAAAACCAATATCTTTTAATTGACCATTTTCATACCATGATTTCCAAAGTCCATTTTCTTTGTCCATTTTATATTCCCCAGCCATTGCCGTATCTCCATTTTCAAATTTAGTAATCCAATATCCATTTTTTAAATCAAACTTGTATTCCCCTTTTTTCCAAAGGGTTGAATTGTTGTAAAAAAACTCCCAATTACCATCTTTCTGACCATTTACAAAATGTCCTTTGTAGTACTCAGTCCCCCTAGGGTAATAGAAAGTCCAGAACCCGTCCTGTTGATCGTCTAAAAATGGGCCTTTCATGTCTATAGAACCGTTACGAAAACTATAAGTCCAAAGACCATTTTTTAAATCATTCAAGTATTTCCCATCCATGCTGATTTTACCATTTTGATAATATTCCTTAAACTCCCCGGTCTTTTTACCGTCTTCATAATTAATTATTTGATAAATACTATCAATTGTTATGAATAATTCTTCCCATTTCCCAAACTTCTTCCCATTAACATAATTTCCAGATTTTCTTATTTGTCCATTTGGTTTATAAAACTTGAAATATCCATTTTCAATTCCATTATTATATTCTACAATAGACTTTATTTTTTTAGAAGGGTAGAAAGTACTTTTCAGCCCTTTTCCATCTACTATCAATGTATCACCATTGTTATCGTAAAATTCATCAATATATTCTGTAGAATCGCCTTCTAAAAAATGGGTTTTTTCCATTATTTTATGGTCCTCATAAAAATATTCCCAATCACCAATTTTTCTAGAAACTATTTTTTCATTTTTATCAATCCAGTAGTCGAGGTTTAAAGTATCTCTATATGAAATAGATGGAGAAATATCATAATTTCCTTTCTCAGCTAAACTTCCGTTAAAATAATAAGCTTCAAAAATAGAATCTAATTTTCCAATAGTGTAGAAAGCTTTGATATTTAAATTACCGTTAAGATAGAATGATTTAAATGGTCCATTTAACTCCCCCTTATAATAATTACGTATTTCTTGAATGTTTCCATTTTTATAGTAATGTTTCCATTGGCCAGTTTTAGCTCCAATTTTAGAATAGCCATTGGTTTGATAAACTCCTTCACTCCTTAATTGGTCTTTTTCTTCATTCCAATAGGTAATAATTTTTTCATTTTTTAGCAGTCCACTATCTTGAGCAAAAGATGAGATGCTAACAATAAGATGAATTAATAAGGAATAAAGAATTAATCTGTTCATTTTTAATTATGTGATATATATATGAATTCAATCCATCCAGATTGTTTCTGAGTTTTTGAAAAATCTTGATTAAATCTCCACCTATTTGCGTAACTTAGTGCATTTTCAATTAAACACTCGTTTTGTGTAGTAGTTAAAGAATTATCAACTTTACAATCAGTCACTAATCCTTTAGAATTTACCTTTATATTCAACCTCACCAGTCCAGTTGCGTCACATAAATAAGAAGGTATTTTTTGTGAGATCATGTTTCTTCCTTTACAAAAATATTTGGCAGTAGCATTAGATGTTTTCGCTAAAGATTTAAATTCTTTCGGGTTCTCAATTGTGTTTTTAGAACTTTCAACTTGTCTTTTTTTTAAAATAGGGTTATCTGAACTTAAATCTTTAAATTGACTTTGCTCATAATTTTTAACATCATTCATGATTTTTTCAGCTAAATCTTTTTTTTGAGATGCAGATATTTCTTTATTCTGTTCGTAGTTTGAAGCAGCATTGGTTTCTTTAGCTTTCTCAAAGTATTTTTTTTGCTCCTTCTTGGGTTTTTCTAAAGCATTTTTAGATTCTGTAAAGTCAAGTGTTGCAAGAATTTTTTCTTTGGGCTGAATTACATAAAAAGATATATTTTGAATATTAAGCCAAACAAATATTAAAACGTGAATGATTAGTGCACCGATAATAGCATTTTGGTGTTTTTCTATAAGAACCAAAAATTTCATAGTATTTTAAAATATACAATTTTAATATACGATACGAAAAAAAATATAAAACGTTTCTTATTTTACACTTTCGTACTCTTGATTAAGTAGCTTGATGATATCTTTTGTAATATCAAGATTAGGATTTGCATAAAGCATAGCTCCTCCAATTCTATAGCTCATTACATAATCGTATCCTAAGCGATGACCAATATCTTGCATAAATTCATTGGTTTTCAATATATAACCCTCAGTCAATCTTAATTCTTCACTAGAAACCTGAGCAGACAGCTGTTGTTCAACTTGCATAATTTCTTGTTCTAAGAGTCTTATTTTTTGAGCTTTTTCCATTTTTTCTCTATCTCCCATTATGGGAGAAGCTTTTTCAAATTCTTTAACCAAACTTTCATATGCAAAATATTTACTTTTTATTTGGTTTTCAGCCTCAGATCTTTTGTTGGTTAAATCTTTTTGGATTTTTTTTGCGAACTCATAGTATTTGGAAACAGTATCACTATTTACGTAAGCAATGTTTAAAATATTTCCGCTGTCTCTATTTACGATTAATTGACTTTGAATTACTTCATTATTTTCAGAATTCTCTATTTTTTTATCCCTATTGGAAAATTGTAAAAAAAGTAAAAATCCTAGAGCAGAAAATAATATAGCATAAAGAACTTGGTGAGTTGAGTTTTTCATAAAGTCGTATTTGATTTAAAATTAAGGAACTATATGTTTGAAACAAAGTTTTCTACTGTTTCGATAAACTCAAATGGAATAGAGACCATTTCATTATAATCTTTGCCAAGTTCATAATTTCCATCTTCTCCATTTTTGTATACCCATCGGATTCTCACTTTGAAATTTTCTTTATGAAGATCTTCAAGCTGATAAATAATATTGAGTAAATATTTTGAAGAGGAAATATTTATTCCACCTAAATTTATGGTTAAAGTCGTGGTTTCTTGGGGGTTTCTCGAATAGTTGTTTATCCAATTTGTTATTTCAGTAAAAAATTCATCAGGTGATTCCGATTCACAGTTGCCGTCGATTAAAAAGACACCTTTATCAGGATTTAAAGAGACAATTGGAGTTTCTTTAGTAGATTCTTTATAATACAAAATTTAACTCAATTATAAATTTCCAGTAAATATCTAAAGATTTTTTATTCTATGATAAAATTTTCCTTATTTTTTTTGAGTAGACGGAAAATCTTTATAGTAAAAAGGATTAAAGTAAGATATATTTTCAAATTTTTCCTTCAAATATTTTTGATAGGTATACTTGACCATACCCAATGAAGAGTTCAGTGCTATATCATCAATCCTAATTTTTTGATTATTGAATTTTTCTTTAAATTTTTTTGAACCCTCTCCTATAAAAACAATCTCATTATATTTCATGTAATTGCTTAAAAAAACTTCATCAATTTCGGGGCAATGGATTTCATCAATTTTATTTTTATGAATATTATAACTAGCAGTGTAAACTTCATTTCTTCTAGCATCAATCATAGGAAAAAAAATAGCTTTTTTATTGGTTGAAATCATATTATACTTTTGAATCATTATCTCAATAGCATCCATACTAATTAAAGGAATGTTAAGCGCAAATGACAAACCTTTTGCAGCTGAAACTCCAATTCTAAGCCCGGTAAAAGATCCTGGACCAGAACTTACCGCTACAGCATTTAATTTTTCGATACTTATTTTAGAAGTTGTAAAAAGATCTTTGATAAGTAGGTGAAGTTGCTCTCCATGAATATATTTTTCACTTGAAATTTCTCTGTTTTCAATCACTTCTCCTTTTTCAGATAAGTTCACAGAACAGGTTTTGGTAGAAGTTTCAATATTTAGGATTAATCCCACTTTAAAAATCTATGGTTTTCTTTTTCAATTCAAAATTTTGCCCTAGATAAACTTTTCTTACCTGCTCATCTAATGAAAGCTCTTCCGCTGTCCCATCTTTAAGAATTTTACCTTCGAAAAGTAAATATGCTCTATCTACAATTGATAGAGTTTCTTGGACATTGTGGTCAGTTATCAAAATACCAATATTCTTTTTTTTCAATTGAAGAACTATTCGTTGAATATCTTCAACTGCTATGGGGTCTACGCCTGCAAATGGTTCATCTAGTAAAATAAAATCTGGATTATTAGCAAGACACCTTGCAATTTCTGTTCTCCTTTTTTCTCCACCAGAAAGGTTTCTTCCTAAATTTTTTCTAACATGATTTAATCCAAATTCATTAATCAAATCTTCAAGTTTACTCTTTTGTTCTTCTTTAGTAAACTTAGACATCTCTAAAATGGCTTTGATATTATCTTCTACTGACAACTTTCGGAAAACAGATACTTCCTGAGGTAAATAACCTATTCCCATTTTTGAGCGTTTATACATTGGAAGAGTAGTGATTTTTTGGTTGTCATGGAATACTTCTCCGGCATCAGGGCTAATAAGCCCAACAATCATATCAAAAGTAGTAGTTTTTCCAGCACCATTCGGTCCTAAAAGACCAACAATTTCTCCTTTTTTAAGATTTACAGAAACTCCTTTAACTACTACAACTCCTCTATATGACTTACTAATATTTAAGGTTTTTATTTCCATTAACCTTTTTTTAAATTCTCATCAGATTGAAGTTCTTTTAATCTTTTCTTCTCCACTCTTTTAACGATAATAATTCCAAATTCGTATAAAGCATAAATAGGAAAAGAGACCATAAGTTGACTTACTACATCAGGAGGAGTTATCAATGCCGATAAAATGAGTATTGCTACAAGTGAGTGTTTTCTATATTTTTTTAGAATATCTGCTCCCAAAACTCCAATCTTTGCTAAAATATACATGACTATAGGAAGTTCAAAAAACAATCCAGATAAAAAGGTTGAAGTGGTTATCATTGACATGTACGAACTGATGGTGAAATTATTTTGAATCTGGTCAGTCAGTTTATAACCTCCAAAAAATTGAACACAAAGAGGGCTAATAAGAAAGTACCCAAATAAAATTCCTCCAAAAAAAAGAAGACTTGCATTTAAAACAATCCACCTTGTTGCTTTAAGCTCCGCTTGTTTGAGTCCAGGTTTAACAAATAACCAAATCTGATAAAAGGTAAAAGGGAAAGAAATAATTAACCCACCTATCAAAGCAAAATACATATTAGTAGAAAATTGTTTAGTCATTTCTATAGATTGTATTTGAATAGGAATTTCGTTGGCACATAATACATCACTTATGTTCAACTTTTGAGATAGTAGACAGAAAAACTTATAAGTGGGAAATGAAGTAGAAGACATATTAATGTAAAAATTCTGAACTATTGGGTCGGTAAAGTAAAATAAAACAATAGCAGCAATCAATATTAAGACGCTTGATCTAACCAGCCTCCATCTAAGTTCTTCTAAATGTCCTAAAAAAGAAAGATCTTTTTCTTCTGGTTCACTTTTCATAAATACAAATCTAATAGATATTGTCTTTAAAATTATTTTTATCTACATCAACTAAACCCTTAAGTTTGTATATGATTCAAAAAATTAGGTTTTATATAAACTTTTGGTTTAATGGGGTCTCTAAATACAATATTCATTCTCCAATGATTCATGAATTTATTGAAAATGTCCTTGACAACAACATAAAATACTATGCTTTTTTAGGAATTGAACACTACAGGAAAATACTTTTAAAGGATTCAACTTTATTGACTCTTAATGATTTTGGACAAGGCTCAAAATCTATAAAATCAAAAAAAATCACTTTAAAAAAATTGACAAAAAAAGTACAATCAACTCCAAATAAAGCGCAATTACTTTTTAAGTTAGTTAATTATTTCCAATGCACCAATATCTTAGAGATAGGGACTTCATTAGGTCTAACTACTGCTTATTTATCCAATGCTAATAAAAAAGCTTCGATAACTACAATTGAAGGAGATCCAATTATTTACAAACTAGCTCATGCAAATTTTAAAAAATTAGGACTCAAAAATATTAAAATCATCAATAGTTCTTTTGATGAAACACTTCCCAAACTATTAAAAAATAAATTTGATTTAATTTTTTTTGATGGGAACCATTCTAAAGAAGCTACTTTAAAATATTTTAATTGGTCTTTAGAATACTTAAATGATGAAATTATTTTTGTTTTTGATGACATCTACTGGTCTAAAGGGATGAGATCAGCTTGGGATGAAATCAGTAAATCTTCCAGTGTAAAGCTCAGTTTAGATTTGTTCTCTTTAGGAATTATCTTTTTTAAAAATAATAGAGAAAAAGAACATATAAATTTAATTCATCCATGTAATTTTTACTGATTTATAAAACACATTAAGTTGTTTATAATTTATAACGATTTTTCACTTATAAAAACACTCTTAAGTTATTATTGTATTTAATATGATAATTCCTAAAAAAAGATTACTGAAATATTTCTTTAATTGTTGTGTAGTTATTTTATTTTCTCATTGTAATAACCCTAAAATAAATGATAATGGCAATGAAGAAAATCATTTAAAAATACAACAATCTAAATCTTTCAAACAAATTCAGGGGTTTAGTCTAAAAAATTTTCAAATTGACAGTAGTAATGTTAAAAAAGGAGAAAGTTTCAGTGAGATTTTACAAAACCTAAATGTTTCTTACGAAAAAATTCATAAAATTGGAGAAGAATTTAAAAGTGTATATGATATAAGAAGAATATATCCTGGAGATAAATATTATATTCTCAAAACAAAAGACAGTTCTTATTTTTCAAAATTAATTTATCAGCATTCATTGACAGAAAATGTGGTGATGAGTTTTTTAGATACATTAAATGTAGAATTGATCAATAAGCCATTAGAAATAAGGATTCATCAAAAAGCAGGTACAATAAATTCAAGTCTTTGGCAAAGTTTTATTGACAATAATTTAACTCCGGCTTTAGTTTCAAAAGTAGCTAATCTTTATTCATGGACTATAGACTTTTTTGATATTCAAAAAAACGACAATTATAAAATTATTTATGAAGCTAAATATGTAGATAATAAATTCATTGGAGTTGGGAACATTAAAGCCATCTTATTTAATCATAAGGGAAAAGATTTTTATGCTTTTCGTTACCATTCTCAATCCAAAAAAGTAGAAAGTTATTATAACGAACAAGGAGAAAGTATGCAAAGAGCGTTACTTTCAGCACCGTTAGAATACGTAAGAATATCATCAAAATTTTCTCATAGCAGACTTCATCCAATCAAGAAAATTTATCGACCACATTACGGAGTAGATTATGCTGCACCATCGGGAACAGATGTAGTATCTACAGGAGATGGTAAAATTATCTTTGCAGCCAGGTCGGGTGGCGCTGGAAAGATGATAAAGATAAAACATGCTTTTGGAAATATAGAAACCAAATATTTACACTTGCTTAAATTTGAAAAAGGTATTAAAGTCGGAAAGTATGTGGAGCAAGGTCAAAAAATTGGTGAAGTTGGAAGTACGGGTTTGAGTACAGGACCCCATCTTGACTACAGAGTTTATATTAATGGAAAACCTCAAAATCCGTTAAAGCTGAATGTTCCAAGTAAAGATCCTATTCCAAAAAGTTTAAAATCTAAATATCTTTTAGACATTTCTGAAATTAAAAAGTCACTTGATGGTATTAAAGACGAATTAGATATTCAATCAGTTGCTCAAAATGATTTTTAGAGCGATTAAAAAAACATTTTTAATTCTTCTTATTATCATTTTACTGGTTTTGGGGTTTTTATTTTCTATTTCAAGACTTTATGAAAAAGAAATAAATATAATAGCATTAGAACAACTTAATAAGCAATTAGTTCAACCAATAGTTGTCGACAAAATTGAGTTGAATGCTTTTAGTCATTTCCCATCAATTTCTCTTGAGTTTTCTAATCTTAAAATTAAAGATGCTCTCTCCCCGAATGACACCTTGATTTTTGCCCAAAAAGCTTATTTGAATTTCGACATCTATGATTTGTTAAATAAAAAATACATAGTTAGAAAGCTAATTTTAAGTAATGGGGTTTCTAAAATTTTAATTGACAATAAAGGCCTTGAAAATTACACGATATTGAAAAAAAATGATGATGAAAAAAAATCAAATTTTGAGTTCTTATTAGATCAAGTGACCATTGAAAATTTCTTTATAAATTATCAAAATAAGTTGTTGAAACAAGATTATGATTTTTTCATAAAAAAAACCAAATTTAAAGGAGCTTTTTCTGATCAAGATTATGACTTAAATATTATAGCAGCTTTGAATATCAATTATTTTAAGTTAGAAAATATTAATTATATAAAATCCAAGTCTTCAGAATTAGAAATGAATTTACATGTAGATAATAATCCATTTTCTTTAACCATTAAAAATGGCAAACTAAAACTTGGGGAAATGAACTTCTTGGTTGAAGGAAATTATCAAAGTTCTAATAAAGATATAATTGACTTGACTTTAAAAGGAAATCAAATTCAAATTTCAGAAATATTTAGTGTCTTACCTGTTGATTATTCTCGTTTTTTAGAAAATTATTCTTCTAAAGGGATTTTAAATTTTGATGGCAGTCTTGCTGGTGAATTAAACAATTATAAGTCTCTTGATTTTTCTGTATTATTTAACGCCAAAAATGCCTTGGTAAAAGACAAGACCAATCATATAGAGTTTGATGAAATTAGTTTAAACGGTCAATTTAATAACCGACAACAAGAATTAATAATCAATCAATTTTCCGGGCTTTTAGAAGGCAAAAAAATTAGTGGATCTGTGGTGGTATCTAACTTTTCTAATCCAATATATACTTTGAATTTAGTAGGAGATATAGATATGAGTAAAGTTCCTGTTTTTTTGAATTTTCATGATTTAACTTTTCAAGGAGAAAGTCATTTTGAAGTGTTTTCAAAATTAATTTCCAAAGAAGATAATTTAACTTTTGAGCAGTTGTCAGGGAAAGTAAATTCTAAGCTTCTTACAATTGATTATCCATCAAGAGATATTCATTTAAATATTAATGACTTTTTCTTAGGTTTCCCCAATGAAAATATCAATCTTAAATTTGAGAAATCTGCTTATAATCAAGATACTTTTTCTTTGAAATTGAAGTGGAAGAATTGGGATAAATTTTTACTATCAAAATCTAAAAAAATTGATTTATACTTTGATGCTGAGTTTGATAATTTTCATCTGGACCAGATATTAGAGACTTTTTCTTCAAATAGTTCAAGCGATAGTAGTTTTGAATATAATTTATTTGGAGATATAAAAGCAGATAATTTATTTTATAATAATTTGAATTTTAGTGCTATTTCAGCTAAAAAAATTGCCATTAATGATATGCTTAAAATAGAGAGTATAAAAATGAAAGGATTTGATGGAGATATACAATTAAGACTGTTGAACCCTAACTTAAATAGCAAGACTCAAAAATGGGTTGTGGATAGTAAAGTTGATAATTTAAAAATTCAAAAAATAATGAAAGCATTTAAAGATTTTGATCAAAATTATCTCAAAAGTGAAAATATAAAAGGGGAAATAACAAGCGATTTTAGCGCCCATATTCTTTTAGATTCCTTAAATAATTTTGATATTAAATCTTCAAAAATTGAGTCTAAAAATACTTTGAAAAATATTGCTCTTTTAAACTATCCTTTTCTTGATGATATATTAAAATATTTCCAAAAAAGTATAATTACTAGAAACATCATTGATATCGACTATTACAACACTAAGATAGATGAAGTCTATTTTGAAAATTTTAGTACTGAAATAAGTTTGTCAGATGAAATAGTTAATTTTTCTAAAACCAAATTAAAAAACAACCTTCTAAATTTCACCTTTTATGGATCATATAATGTAAATACCATAGTGGATTATCATATGAATTTTAATTGGGCTGAAATAGTCAAAAAAAACAAATCAACATCAAAAATTGTTCAAGAAAACAAGACTCTAGGTAAACAATTATTTTTAAAAATCTCAGGCCCAGTAAGTGACTTGGAATATAGCTTTGATAAGGATGAAATTAAAAATGAGAGAAAAGAAAAAATTAAGACTGAGAAACAAATCATTAAGAGTATCATAAAAGGCGAATTGGTCCCTGAAGAAAAAAAAGAACCTGAAATTTTTGAATTGGAGTGGGAAGAAGAAGTAGATACTGTTAATGATATTGAAAAAATTAAAAAACTCAAGAAAAAACCCAAGAAAAAAGATTCTTCTAAGATTAATAAATTTTTAAAGAAGCTTGGAGTCGAAGAGGAAATTAAAGAAAAACCGACATTTGAAATTGATCAATAAACAATAGTTCCGTTATTTTTTAAAATAATTTCGGTCAATTTTTTTCTTTTAAATAAATTAATGCATCCACTATTTTTTTTTATTATTCCTTGCCAGTTTTTTCCTGGACTATAAATTTTTCCATTATCTACTTTTAGTAAACTATTTTTTTCCATGATTATCACTCCATTATCAGGTATAATTAGTTCTTTTTTAATGGTTAAAGTTTGATTTTTTTTAATGATAATAGTTCCAGTTGCTATGATGTTTTTATCCCAGACCATATTCTCTTTAATCTTGGTCACTGATTGATTAGATAATGAGTTCTTTAGAGTTTTATAAATTCCATCATTATTTGCGTATCGGTAGTGTATATATGCTATCTGAAAAGGGGATAAATAATTTCTACATAAATTATATCCCATAATATTGTTACTTACTTTATTATTATCGCATGGTAACCAACCAAACTTATCATTATTTGGCAAATCTGTAAATTGAGGGCTATTGGTATGTCTTAATCCTAGGCAATGTCCCAATTCATGAGCGGTTAGCTGAGCAGAAGCATATTCACCATTAGTTAATATTTTGGAAACATTTAAGAAGTATGGGGAAGGACCACATCCAAATGTTGGTACAGACAGTGAAGATCCCGTGTAAAAAACATGTAAATAGTCTTTATTTTCTTTAGTTAAATTTATCCAGTTATCTCTGCTGCAATTTTTATCACTTTTTTTAAAGTAGCTTACAAAACCTATAGAATCCTCAGAAATTTGAATATCATCATCTAAAGTTAGGACTGTATTAGCTCCTTTTTTTTTAATTTGTTTTATCGAATATGTCCCATCATTAAAAATGGTATTAGTAATTATTATACTGTCTTGTATCATTTTAAATTTATCTCTTATTCCAGCAATTTTGACTGTACCTGAGTCTGAATTAATGGCTAAAATCTTCATCCATCTTTTTTTGTTTTCCTCTTTTACCAATTTCATTCTATCCCATGCAGTTTCATCAATGTGAAAAGTAATTGTATCAACCACAAATCGAATTCTAG
>NTKH01000017.1 GCA_002457645.1 Bacteroidetes bacterium MED-G20 | reverse complement strand
TTGTAGGTTGCTGTTAAAACTTCAGATTCTTTTTCCCAATTTAAATCTGAATTCATTTTTTTTATATTTATTAAATAGCTATCTGATTTCGATAAATCAATTGCTTTTTCTAAACCATTCAATATCTCTTCAGGTTTTAGAGAATTAATTAAAACTCCTGTATGAAATTCATCTACAATTTTTTTAATTTCGATAAGGTTAGTAGAAACATAAGGAATCTCCGCTTTTGAGTAATCAAAAATTTTATTTGGTAAACTAAACTGGTAGTTGATATTATTATTTTTATCTAAACTGACTCCTACATCTGAATTTAATGTATACTGCATCATCATTTGATAAGGCAAAGGGTCAACAAATAACACTTTACTTTTTAAGTCATCTTCATTGCATCTTGTTTTAAGGTTTTCAATAACATCTCCAGTTCCTACAATACACAAAAAAAACTTTTCTTGAGTTGCAATTGCCTCTACTAACTCTTCCGATCCTCTGTGAATATTAATACCAGATCCTTGTAGAATAACAATTGGCTTATCAATTGGCAAGCCTAGTTCATTTTTAGATCTAATTTTTTGGATTGTAATATTGGAAGGGAGATTTCTTAAAATCTTTGGATTAATTTGATAATCATCAAAATATAAATTTGCTATTGAACTATTAACGGTGAAAACATGGTTTAGTCTTGGGAAAATTAATTTTTCAATTGTTTTCCAGACTTTTTTTACAATGAATCTATCCTGAATTTCTGGACCCCCAGTAAAATATTCGTGTGTATCATATACCAAGGTCTTTCTACGAACACTTGAAACAATCCACATTGGAAGTAAAGTATCTAAATCGTTAGCGTGATATACATCAAATTTTTTAAACATTAATAAAAAAAATAATCTTAAATTATATTCAAAATAAAATAGAAATCCTTTATTGAAAAACAACCTTAGTCTCTTAGTTGAATAAGGTCTTTCTATGGGCCTGGAATTATTTAATTCTCTACCAATAAGAGTAACATTGAAATTACATTTTACAAGCGTATCACACACTTTTTTAACACGCTGATCGTTTGCTAAATCATTACTTACGGATACTATTACTTTTTTGATTTTGATGGTATATTAACTTTATAAAAGTATATAATATTGTTTTAGGTACTAGTCTATAAATATCCAAGAAATTATAATTAGGTTTGTTCCCAATGGAAATTTATGAAAATTTCATATTAACAGAACACAATACTTTTGGGATAAATGTTCGATCAAAGTATTTTACAGAAATCTTTTCTATAAAAGATATCAAAGAGTTAGTTAAATCAAAAGAATTTTTAGGCTCTAATACTTTAATTCTTGGTGGTGGAAGTAATATATTATTTACAAAAGATTATGATGGATTAGTCATTAATAATAAAATAAAAGGAAAGAAAATATTATCAGAAGACCATGAATTCATCACCCTTCAAATAGGAGCTGGTGAAAATTGGCATGAATTGGTAATGTTTTGTGTTGATAAGGGCTGGGGTGGAATTGAAAATTTAAGTTTAATTCCTGGCAACACTGGAACAGCGCCCATGCAAAACATAGGTGCTTATGGAGTGGAAATTAAAGAAACGTTTGTAGATCTTGAAGCTTTTGAAATTTCTACTGGAAAAATTCTAAAATTCAATAATTCTCAATGTAAGTTTGGCTATAGAGAAAGTGTATTTAAAAACGAAAAAAAAAATCAATTTATAATCCTTAGCATAACATTAAAACTGCATAAAAAACCTAAAATAAATATTGGCTATGGAGATGTTATAAATGTTTTAAAATCCAATAATATTGATAACCCTACTATTAAGGACGTAAGTAATGCTATTATTGCAATAAGGCAATCAAAATTACCTGATCCAAAAGAAATTGGGAACTGCGGAAGTTTTTTTAAAAATCCAATAATTGCTGTAAGTCATTTAAATATTATTTTAAAAAAGTTTCCTGAAATAGTCTACTACCCCATCAATAAAAAAGAGGTTAAAATTGCTGCGGGTTGGTTAATTGATAAAGCAGGTTGGAAAGGTAAAACATTTAAGAACTATGGTGTTCATAAAAAACAAGCGCTTGTTTTAGTTAACTACGGCAATGCTAAGGGAAGTGATTTATTTGAACTTTCTGAAAAAATAATAGTGGATATTAAAGAAAAATTTGATATTACTTTGGAAAGAGAAGTCAATATTATTTAACTAATCCAACCATTAAATTTGTAGCCTTTTCATTGATTATTAAAAAGTAAGATGACTCTTTATTTTTAGGATTAATTTGCCTAGGAATAAAGGCGTATTTTTCGGTATCTTTTCCAGGAAAATTAATTGCCATTGGCTGTTCCTGAGAAATTCCAGATTCTGAAAAAGTAATATTTTTTGTTCCAGAATAATTAAGTATTCCATACTCAGGTGGTATTCCTTTTCTTAAACTTAAATTTGAAAGTTCATTGAAAAAATATTGATTTGAATTATTTATTTTTATGGCAAAAGTTCCAATAAAATTAAAATTTTCATCTTTTTGATTTTTTGGGACAGGACATCCCCAAATATAATTTCCATTTTTATTAAATTTTATAACAACAAATCCCTTAGAAAGCCAAAAAGTTTCTTTTTTAGCGCTAACCTTAGAAATATGCTCGGCTAGTAAATAATGATTTTGATCTTTATCTAAACTAAAATCAGTTATCATAAACTTATCTAAGCCAAATCCTGTTTCTTTAATATCCTTAGATGATTTAAAACTTTTTACGATTTTTTCACTTAGAGCATACTGATTTTTATGAATTAACTGTAAGTCGCTATCATATTTCAAAAGAAAAAATCCTTCATAGTTGTATCTTACTGGAGAAGAGTAAAAACCTGATAAAACCAATTCATCTTTGGAGTTAAAGAAATAGTCTAAAGCAGCTATTTTTCTTTGACTTAATTTAATTTCCTTTTCGTTAATAATTTGTTTTCCTAATCTAAATAAATAAAAGTTATTTCCTCTCTTCCATGTTTTTTTTAATAGATAAATTTTACCAGTATTCGAAAGAAGTAGTTTGTTGTCTCTTTTTGATTCAAATTTAATTTCAATTTTATTATATACTTCTTTAACAACTTGTAAACTATTATTTAATGTGATAATTTTTAAATCTTCATTTTTACCATTTTGAAAAGGCAATTCCACTAAAACATTAAAAGACGATTCAAAAGATTCATCGGCAAGTTTAAAAAATGAAGGATAGCCAGACTTATTAGGCTCTGAGAAAATATTTTTTGGACTTAAAAAATTAGAAGAAATATCTAATATCCTAGATCTTAAAATTGTTTCAACCCCATTATTTAGGCTTGTAAATAAAACAATGTTATCAAATAAAAGCCTTACACCTACCAACTTTTCATTATCAATAATAAAGTTGAATTGATTTTTATTTTTAAAATCTTCATCAAAAATATGGACTTTAATATTGCAATGTTTTGATTTTTTTTTTCTCATAAAAAGAATATGTCCCGATTTATAATTAATACATCTTATAGCCTTATAATTAGACTCATAAGGTACGTGCTCAGAAAAAGACAATTGCAAATCTTGAGAAAATAAATTGACTGCAATGAAATTACATATAATAAAAGAAAATAAATTGATAGTTTTAATCATTGAGAAGGTTCAATAATGAAAATTACAATAATCTTGTAATAAATAAAAAATTAATTTTCAAGTACTCTTTCTAAAATGAAATCTATATAATCAGAATTTTCTGATTTTTGGATTACTTCATTAATAAATCCCAAAATCATTAATTCTTTAGCCTTTTTTAGAGTAAGCCCTCTGGCTCTTAAATAAAAAATAGACTCTTGGTCAAATTGTCCTGTGGTAGAACCATGACTACACTTAACATCGTCTGCATAAATTTCTAGTTCAGGCTTAGAATAAATTGATGCTTCATCATTCAGAAGAATGTTATTATTTTGTTGAAAAGCTTCTATTTTTTGAGCATTTTCGTGAACAATAACTTTTCCGTTAAAAACACCCACACCATTCTCTTTCATAATTCCTTTATAATTTTCATATGATTTACAATTAGGAAAATAGTGGTTAATAGTAGTATGGTTATCAATATGATCATTTTTAAATGGAGTAAAAATTCCATTAAGTTCAGAATGACATTGTTCGCCATTTACATTGTTTAGTATATCGTTCCTAGTTAAAAGACCAGACATTGAGAAAGTATTGGAGATGAATTTACTAGATTCTTCTTGCTCAATAAAATCGTTTGAAATATGAAAGTTATTCTTTAAATCTTGAAATTTATCCAAAACTAAAGCTGCATTATTTTGAACTATAAAATTATTATTATGGTTAATAAATCCGTTAGTTGTTTTTCCATGAGCTAAAAAATATTGTCTAATATGGATACTAGAATTTTCTGAAAGAATTAAATCCAACTTTGTGTTTATTAGAGAATCATTGGATGATACAATATTAATTATATTGATATTTTCTTGCACTCTAAATCCTGAGCCTACTTCAATAGAGATTCCCTCACTCAAATAAGAAGAGTTAAGCAAGGAGAAATAGTTTTCTTTTTTTGAATTAATAATAGGATTATCATTTTCTTTTGAAGAAGATAAAAAAGACAACTTTATACCATTAATTTTATGAAATTCTGAAAGATTAGCATTAACCCTTCCATTCTCCAGCACTAAAATTAATCCATTCATTTTAGGAAGATTAAGTGTACTGATACTTTTTACAGAAAAACCAGAGTTATTTATAAATGGTAGTTTTTTTAGTTTTTTTAATGGAGAATATTTCCACTGCTCATCCTTTCTACTTGGAAAAGGAGTTTTTCTAAGAAGATCTAATGAAGTATTAGAATCTCCTCGAACTAAAGAGGAATATATTAGTTTATCAGTAATCAAAAAACAATTTTAACTATTTAGTGGTATTTCCAGTAAGCCAGTCATAACCTTTTTTCTCCAGCTCAAGTGCCAAGTTTTTGTCTCCGGATTTTATAATTTTTCCGTCGTTAAGTACATGAACAAAATCAGGAACTATATAATCTAATAGTCTTTGATAGTGAGTTATTACAATAGTTGCATTTTCTGCAGATTTAAGTTTATTTACCCCATTTGCAACAGTCTTTAAAGCATCGATATCTAAGCCTGAATCAGTTTCATCTAAAATGGATAGTTTTGGATTTAACATAGCCATTTGAAAAATTTCATTTCTTTTCTTCTCTCCACCTGAAAATCCTTCATTAACTGATCTATTTTTTAGTCTGTTATCTAGGCCAACTAACCCCGATTTCTCTGCAACCATCTTAAGAAAATCTTTAGCTGGAATAGGATCATCTCCAAAAAACTTATTTCTTTCATTCAGTGCAGTTCTAAGAAAATTAATATTACTTACTCCTGGAATTTCAATTGGATACTGAAAAGCTAAAAACATTCCCTTCCATGATCTTTCTTCAGGACTCATTTCAGTAATATCTTCTCCTAAAAATGAGATCGATCCTTCAGTAATTTCATAATTATCATTGCCTGCTAAAACAGAAGAAAGAGTACTTTTACCAGAGCCATTAGGTCCCATAATGGCATGAACCTCTCCTTTATTTACCTTTAAATTAACTCCTTTAAGAATTTCCTGATCTCCAATTTTACATTCAAGGTCTTTAATTTCAACCAATAATTCCTTCATGTTATTTGTTTTATCCAACAGACCCTTCTAAACTTATTTCTAATAATTTTTGGGCTTCAACTGCAAATTCCATAGGAAGTTTATTTAAAACTTCTTTTGCATAACCATTAACAATTAAACTGATTGCTTTTTCTTCAGATATTCCTCTTTGCAAGCAATAAAATAATTGGTCTTCACCAATTTTAGAAGTTGTTGCCTCATGTTCAACAGTAGCAGAAGAATTTTCACATTCAATATATGGGAAAGTGTGAGCACCACATTGATCTGTCATTAATAAAGAATCACATTGAGAAAAATTTCTAGAATTAGTAGCTCCTTTTCCAATTTTGACTAATCCTCTATAACTATTTTGACTTTTTCCTGCAGAAATTCCTTTAGAAATAATTGTTGATTTTGTATTTTTTCCAACATGAATCATTTTGGTACCAGTATCAGCTTGTTGAAAATTGTTTGTTACTGCAACAGAATAAAATTCACCTATAGAGAAGTTCCCTTTTAAAATACATGAAGGATATTTCCAAGTAACTGCAGAGCCAGTTTCTACTTGTGTCCAAGAAATTTTTGAACGATATCCGCAAATTCCTCTTTTTGTGACAAAATTATAAACTCCTCCAAGACCCTTATCATCACCAGGATACCAATTTTGAACAGTAGAGTATTTGATTTCTGCTTGATCAAGAGCTATAAGTTCAACTACTGCAGCGTGTAATTGATTTTCATCTCTTTGTGGAGCAGTACACCCTTCTAAATAACTTACATAACTAGATTCATCAGCAATCAAAAGAGTCCTTTCGAATTGTCCAGTACCTGATTCATTAATTCTAAAATAGGTGGATAGCTCCATTGGGCATTTTACCCCCTTGGGAATATAACAAAATGATCCATCTGAAAATACTGCACTATTTAAAGCAGCATAGTAGTTATCAGTAAAAGGAATAACAGTTCCCATATATTTTTTAACTAATTCAGGATGATTTTTAACAGCTTCAGAAAAAGAGCAAAAGATAATTCCAAGTTCTCCTAGTTTCTCTTTAAAGGATGTTGCTACTGAAACAGAATCCATAACAAAATCAACGGCAACACCACTAAGTTTTTTTTGCTCCTCTATTGAAATGCCAAGCTTTTCCATTGTTTTAAGAAGTTCAGGGTCTACTTCATCTAAGCTTTTTAACTCTTTTTTCTTTTTTGGGGCAGAATAATAAGAAATATTTTGAAAATCAGGTTTTTCATATTTAACATGAGCCCAGTTTGGCTCTTCCATCGTTTGCCATATTTCAAAAGCTTTTAATCTATAATTTAATAACCAATCTGGCTCACTTTTTTTGGTGGATATTAATTTTATGATGTCTTTATTTAAACCATTAGGTGCTTTTTCAGACTCAATATCAGTAACAAAACCAAATTCGTAGGATTTATTATCTAACTCTTCTTTTAACTGTTTTTCAGTATATGACATTTGTTAATTTTATAAAGAGAAACTTTCTCCACATCCACATGTTCTATCAGCATTTGGGTTGCTAAAAACGAATCCTTTTCCATTTAATCCCCCAGAAAAATCTAAAGTTGTACCTACTAGATAAAGAAAGCTTTTTTTGTCTACGACCACCTTAACGCCGTTATCAACAAAAGACTTATCATTTTCATTTAAAATATTATCAAGCTTAAGTTCATACATCAATCCTGAGCAACCACCTCCTTTTACACCAACTCGGATAAATGGGTTTTTTTTCCCATCTTCTTTCATTAACTCTAGGGCTTTATGTTTAGCATTTTCTGTGACTTTAATCATTTAACCTTATTTAGAATAATTATAAACTAGACAAATATACCTATAAAATAACAGATGAAAAAACAAATTTTAAAATGTATTTATTTATGGAGATAGTTGTTAAACAAAAAAGTTTTAATAATATGATGGTATTAAATTAAATTTGCGGTCATGAATGAAGAAAAAGAAGCTGTTACCCTAAAAGATTTAGGGGAATTTGGTTTGATAGATAGGATCACAAAAAAAATTAAATCTTATCAAAAAAATACTAAACTCGGTCCAGGAGATGATGCTGCAGTTATAAAGTCTCAAAATAATATTTTAGTTAGTTCTGATATGCTCGTTGAAGGAGTTCATTTTGATATGTCTTTTACACCCTTAAAACATTTAGGTTATAAATCAGTTATAGTTAATATAAGTGACATTTATGCGATGAATGCCATACCAACTCACATTACTGTGAATCTTGGAATTTCAAGTAAATACACTTTAGAGGCTATAGACGAGCTTTACGACGGAATTTTGTTGGCTTGTAAAAAATATAAAGTTGATATCATTGGTGGTGATATTACTTCTTGTTTAAATGGTTTAACAATATCTATAACAGTAATTGGAGAAGGTAACGAAAATGAAATTGTTAGACGATCTGGAGCAAAGGAGAATGATTTACTTGTAACAACTGGAGATTTAGGAGGAGCCTATATGGGCTTAAATGTTCTCCAAAGAGAAAAAGAGGTTTGGAAAAATAATCAAAATATGCAACCAGAGTTGGATAATTTTAATTATATATTGGAAAGACAACTTAAGCCTGAAGCGAGAAAAGATATTATAGAATCTTTTAAAGATAACAATATCAAACCTACGAGCATGATTGACATTTCAGATGGTTTAGCTTCAGAAATATTTCATATTTGTAAATCAAGTAATGTAGGATGTCAAGTTTATGAAGATAAAATTCCTATTGATTCCGAGACATATAAAACATCTATGGATTTTAATATTAATCCAACTATTTCCGCTCTCAACGGAGGAGAAGACTATGAACTTTTATTCACTATTAATCAAAAAGATTATGAAAAAATTAAGAATGATCCTAAAATTACAGTGATTGGCCATATCACAAAAAAAGATCAAGGAATTAATTTAGTTGGAAAAGGAAATACTTTAACCCCCCTTAAGGCTCAAGGTTGGAATCATTTTAATAGCTGATCCTAGTTAAAGGGAGTTATCTCCTTCATCTAAAAACTGATATTGTAATATTCCTAGTTCAGTCATAGGTCTAATTGCAATCCATTTTTTATATTTTAAGAACCATTGTCTTTGAATATTCTTCACTCCTTTTTTCAAAAAAGCATCAATAAAAGGATGTACATTTAGAGTAATACTTTTGGCAATTCCTTCGTTAACAATAGAGTTAAGTAAAGACTCAATCTCGTCAATTATTAAAATAGATGCTTGAACTTCCCCTTTTCCTAAACATGTAGGGCAAGCCTCAGTTGTTTTAATTTCAGTTTCTGGACGAACTCTTTGACGTGTAAGCTCAACAACACCAAATCTACTTGGAGGCTGAATATTATGCTTTGCTTTATCGTCCTTCATAAATTTTCTGAAGTTTTCAATAAGTTTTTTGTTGTTTGCTCGATTGTACATATCAATAAAATCAACTGCAACAATCCCCCCCATATCTCTTAATCTCAATAACCTTGCAATTTCTTCAGCTGATTCTAAATTAGTTTCTAATGCATTTATTTCCTGATCTGGATTAGTAGCTTTTCGATTTCCACTATTTACATCAATGACATGCATTGCTTCTGTATGATCAATAATAAGATAGGCCCCAGATTTTAAATTAACTTTTCTACCAAATGTTGCTTTTATTTGTTTATTAATTCCTCTGCTTTCAAATAAGCTGACTTTTCCCTGGTATAATTTTACGATTTCTTCTTTTTCTGGAGCAATGGTTTTAACATAATCTTTAAGCTCATTGTATAAAGATTCATCATCCACATGAATACTAGTAAATTCCTTATTTAACTCATCTCTAAGAACAGTTGTAGCTCGATTCATTTCTCCTAAAAGTTTTTTTCTCGGAGAGGCTCCTCTCAACTCCTTATACATTTTAGACCATTTCTCTTCTAAATCTTTTAAGTCTTGATCTAATTCAGCAACTTTTTTATCTTGAGCAACAGTTCTAATAATAACCCCAAACTTTCTTGGCCTGATACTATTAATTAGACGTTTTAGACGCTCTCTTTCCTTAGGGTCTTTAATTTTTTGAGAAACTGATATTTTTTCTGAAAAAGGAACTAACACTAAAAACCTTCCAGGAATCGTCACTTCAGCACTTAATCTAGGGCCTTTGGATGAGATAGGCTCTTTTGTAACTTGAACTGCGATCAATTGATTGGAAGAAAGGTGTTCTTTAATCTTTCCGTCCTTTAAAATATCTGCTTCAATTTTATTATACCCTAACTTGTGAGTTGACTGCTTTCCAGATAAAGATAATTGAACAAATTTGTTCATAGATCTAAACTGAGGACCCAAATCTAAGTAATGTAGAAATGCATCTTTTTCATAGCCAACATCTACAAACGCTGCGTTGAGACTGGGCACTATTTTTTTAACTTTTCCTAAATAAACATCACCTACATTGAATCGGTCATCAAGACCTTCTTTATGAATTTCAACTAATTTATTTTCATAAAGCAATGCGGTTACAACTTCATTTGATGATGAATTTATAACTAATTCATACGACACTGGACCTCCTATCTGATTATAACAAAGCGGTCACAATAAAATTAATTATTGTGAGATAAAGAACCTACTTCTTCTTATGTCTGTTTTTTCTCAGACGTTTCTTTCTCTTATGTGTTGACATTTTATGTCTTTTTCTTTTTTTACCGCTAGGCATACTAATCTTTTAAATTATTATTAAAATCTTTATTTCTTCTTAACCTTATTTTTAACCCCTTCTACAAAAGTTTTAGCTGGCTTAAAAGTTGGAACAAAATGTTCTGGAATGATTATCGTTGTATTTTTAGAAATATCTCTTCCTGTTTTTTCAGCTCTTTTCTTTACTACAAAACTACCAAATCCACGTAAATAAACATTCTCACCTGTTTCCATGGCATCAATTATTGAAGTCATAAGAGACTCTACTGTTGCTTGAACAGCGATTTTTTCAACACCTGTTTTTTCTGTAATTTCTGATACTAAATCTGCTTTTGTCATAATGTAAAATAAGATTTTTGCTAGTTAATAGCTTGCAAATATAATTTTATTTATGAAAGCCATAAAGCCTGCAATGAGTTTTTTATTTTAGCATTCATGATTGATGAAGATTTTAGTCTTAAGCTAATTAAATGGTACAATGTAAATAAAAGAGATTTACCATGGAGAAAAACAAATGATCCATATAAAATATGGATCAGTGAAATAGTATTACAACAGACAAGAGTTGATCAAGGTCTTCCATATTATTTAAATTTTATTAAAGAATTTCCAAAAGTTCAAAACTTAGCAAATGCTAGTGAAAATAAGGTTTTAAAATTATGGCAAGGTCTTGGTTATTATAGCAGGGCTAGAAATTTACACTTTTCATCAAAATTAATATCCAATGAATTAAAAGGAAAGTTTCCAGATAATTATGATGATTTATTGAAATTAAAGGGCATTGGTGAATATACTGCTTCAGCAATAGCTTCTTTTGCATTTAATGAAAAAAAAGCTGTACTAGATGGCAATGTCTTTAGGTTATTAAGTAGGTACTTCGGAATATTGATTCCAATTGATACTTCAAAAGGGAAAAAATTATTTAATTCCCTAGCTTATAACAATTTGCCTAAATCAAATTATGGAATTTATAACCAATCCATAATGGAATTTGGAGCTCTCCAGTGCAAACCATCCAGTCCAGACTGTAGCATTTGCCCTCTAAATATAAAATGTTGGGCTTTTTCAAACTCAAAAATAAAAGAACTCCCTTTTAAAAAGAAAAAAATTAAAGTAAGGCTTCGTTATTTTAATTTTGTAATTATTCAGGATAATAAATCTGTTATTATGGAAAAGCGTATTAAAAAAGATATTTGGAGAAACCTTTACCAATTCCCACTTTTTGAGACACATGATAAAAACTTTGAACCACCTAAAAGTTTAGTTAAAAATTATAGTCTTGTGAAAAAAACTGAAGCTATTCATATGCTAACTCATCAAAAACTAAGTATTGTTTTCTGGCATTTTAAGGGTAAAAAAAATCTTAGCGAAAATAATAACATGATAGTTAAGCTAAAAAATATTTTAAGTTATCCAGTTCCAAAAATTGTTGAAAATTATATAGTCCAAAATCTAACTAATGTTAGATAATCATTAGATTTGATTATATAATATTAATTATGTCAGGAAGCGTAAATAAAGTAATCTTAGTAGGGAACTTAGGAAAAGATCCAGAAGTTAGACATTTAGAAAATGGTGCGACTGTTGCAAACTTCTCAATCGCAACGTCTGAAACATACAAGGATAGAAAAACGGGTGAAAAAGTCTCTCAAACTGAATGGCACAATATTGTAGCATGGAGAGGATTAGCTGAAATAGCCGAACGTTACTTAAAAAAAGGGCATAAAGTATATATTGAGGGTAAATTAAAAACAAGATCTTGGCAAGATCAAGATGGTAATAACAGATACTCTACTGAAGTAATTACTGATAATCTTACTATGCTAGGTAGTGCTAACTTGAATGATTCAAAGAGTAATTTTGGAGAACAACAAATCAACAAAATCGAACCAAAAAAATCTTCTGAAAAAGAATTTTCTGCACCTGGAGAAGATGATGATCTCCCATTTTAAATTATAAACTTGTTGCTCCAAAATAATTTAATTGATAATCTTGTAATTGTAGACAACTCTGTTTTTAATTTTTGGTTATTCCTTTTTTTATTGTTGTTTCTGATATTAATTTCTGCATTTTTATCTGGCTCCGAAGTTGCCATTTTTGGACTCTCAAATACTCAAAAGGAAACTTTAATTATCGATGAGAAAAATAAAAATAGTCAACGAATAATTAATTTAATATCAGATCCAAAAAAACTACTGGCTACCATCCTAATTGGAAATAATTTAGTAAACGTGGCCATAGTTCTTGTTTCATCATTAATGATGAATCATATTTTTGAAAAGTATTCTTTAAGTCCACTTTTAAACTTTATTATTCAAGTGGTACTGGTTACCTTCTTTATTTTATTATTCGGAGAAGTTATTCCCAAAGTCTACGCAAATAACTATAATTTGAAGTTTTCAAAATTAATGGCTTTTCCTATTTCAATTTTGAAAGTTCTTTTCAATCCTTTAAGTAATCTTTTAATTTCAAGTACTTCTATTATTGACAAAAAAATTGACAAAAAAATTGAACTTTTGAATGCAGATGAACTTGAATATGCTTTAGACTTAACTAAAGACAGCGTAGATAATAAAGAAGAAAAAAAAATATTAGAGGGTATAGTGAAATTTGGCAATACAGACGTAAAACAAATAATGACTCCTCGAACAGATGTTGTCGCTTTTCAAAATGATTTAGATTATAAATCTTTAATTAATGATCTTAAAGCTGTAAAATTTTCAAGGATTCCTGTATATAAAGACAGTTTTGATAAAATTAAAGGGATTCTTTACGTAAAAGATTTAATAGGTAAAATTAAAGAACCTGCTAATTACCAATGG
Organism: Bacteroidetes bacterium MED-G20; assembly: GCA_002457645.1. Classification (GTDB taxonomy): domain Bacteria; phylum Bacteroidota; class Bacteroidia; order Flavobacteriales_D; family Parvicellaceae; genus MED-G20. Next base: position 13,597 of record NTKH01000017.1, on the reverse strand, counting down.
ACTAAACTTTTAAGAGATGCAAAGTTTGTACCAGAAAATAAGAAACTTGATGATTTACTTAAAGAATTCCAAGAAGAAAAAACACATATTGCAATTGTTGTAGATGAATATGGAGGTTCATCAGGAATAGTCTCATTGGAAGATGTCCTAGAGGAGATTGTAGGAGATATCACTGATGAATTTGATGAAAAAGATGTTACTTTTTTAAAAATAGATGAAAAAAATTATCTATTTGATGGGAAAACTCCCTTAATAGATTTTTATAAAATATTAAACATTGATGGTCAAAAATTCGAAGTTTCAAAAGGAGAGTCTGATACGCTTGCAGGATTCTGTATTGAAAATGCTGGAAAAATTTTATTGAAAAATGAAAAAATAGTATTTGAAAACTACACTTTTACCGTTGAAGCCTCTGATAAAAGAAGAATAAAAAAAATAAAAATTAAGATTGATTAAATTTTTCAAATACTTTATAAATATTGTATTATTATTTTTCTTAGGGAGTTGCTCTCAAGAAGCTACATTCCCCAAACCTAAAAGTTATTTGAGAATAGACTTTCCAAAAAAAGAATATTATCAAATTAAAGACACTTGCTCCTTTAATTTTAAAATCCCTAGCTATTCATCTTGGGAACAGAAATTTAAAAACTATCCATACTGTAATAAGACCATAATATTTCCCGAATTTAAAGCAGAGGTTTTATGTGATTATATTTCTTTAAATAATAACTTATTTGAAATATCAGAAGAGTTTAGAAAAATGGTTTATGAGCATAGTTTTAAATCTTCTGCTATCATTGAAAGAACATGGGAAAGTGAAGTAAATAAAGTATATGCTCTTGCTTACGAAATTAAAGGAAATACCGCTTGTAATTATGCATTTACGATTACAGATAGTGTAAGTCATTTTTTTTCTGGACAACTACTTTTTCAAACAAAACCTAACTATGATTCCCTAAAACCAAGCATTATTTTCTTAAAAAGTGATATTGAAAATATGATATCTTCTTTTAGATGGATTAACTAAATGCTTGAATTCCAGTAATATCCATTCCTGTAATAAGAAGATGAATATCATGAGTGCCTTCATAGGTAACAACGGACTCCAAGTTAGCCATATGTCTCATGACTGAATACTCATTCATTATGCCCATTGCTCCATGGATTTGTCTGGCTTCTCTTGCAACTTTTAAAGCCATATCAACATTATTTCTCTTAGCCATTGAAATCTGAGCGGTTGTTGCCCTGTCCTCATTTTTGAGTTGACCTAAGCGATGAGTTAAAAGTTGGGATTTAGTAATTTCTGTTATCATTTCAGCTAATTTCTTCTGAATAAGTTGAAAGCTGGCTATTGGTTTACCAAATTGTATTCTTTCTTTAGAATATTTCAATGCAGAATCATAACAGTCCATAGCTGCTCCAATTGCCCCCCAAGCAATCCCATATCTTGCAGAATCTAAACAAGATAATGGAGCACCAAGACCATCTTTATTTGGTAAAATATTTTCTTTAGGTATTCTTACGTTATTAAAGATAAGCTCACCTGTTGAAGATGCTCTTAAAGAGTGTTTGCCGTGCATTTCAGGGGTATCAAATCCTTCCATTCCTCTTTCAACAATAATTCCTTTTATTCTATTGTTAGGATCTTTTGCCCAAACAATAGCAATATCTGCAAATGGGGCGTTTGATATCCACATTTTAGCACCATTAAGTAATAAATGATTTCCGTCTTCAGTAAAGTTTGTAATCATTCCTCCAGGGTTAGATCCGAAATCAGGTTCAGTTAAACCAAAACAACCAATCATTTCTCCAGTTGATAGCTTAGGCAAATATTTTTTCTTTTGTAATTCACTACCAAACTTCCAAATGGGATACATGACTAATGAACTTTGGACAGATGAAGTAGATCTAAGTCCTGAATCACATCTTTCTAATTCTTGCATTATGAGACCGTAGGATATTTGATCTAATCCAGCTCCGCCGTATTCTTCAGGAATATAAGGCCCAAAACCACCTATGGATGCCAAACCATCTAAGATTTGATTGGGAAATTCAGCCTTTTCATAATATTCTTCGATGATTGGAGAAACTTCTTTCTTTACCCACGCTCTAGCGGAATCTCTAATTAACTTATGCTCATCAGAGAGCAATTCATCCATAAGATAATAGTCATGGGCTTGAAACTGATCTTTACTCATAATCCATTTTTTAGCAAATGTATAGGTAATTAAAAATATAGTACAATATGTTAATGCATTTTTTTAAAATAGTTGTGTGTACAATTAAGTAATAGTATTTTTAATAGCAAAAAGTATATTTTTGATTTAAAAAAATTGATTCCTCAGGAAACCATAGCCAAGATTTTTGATTCAGCAGATATTGTTGAAGTTATTGGTGATTTTGTTAATTTAAAGAAATCTGGCTCTAACTTTAAGGGATTGAGTCCTTTTGCCAATGAGAAAACTCCTTCATTCATGGTTTCTCCTGGAAAAAGAATTTTCAAAGATTTTAGTTCAGGAAAAGGGGGAAATGTTGTGACATTTCTTATGGAACACGATCATCTTTCCTATCCAGATGCTCTAAGGTGGTTGGCTAATAAATACAATATTGAAATTGTTGAAAAAGAAGAAACTGAAGACCAATTAAAAGTAAAACATCAAAGAGAAGCTCTTTATCTTGCTCATCAATTTGCTAATGAATTTTTCAAAAATTCTTTGAAAGAGTCTGATGAAGGTAAGTCAATAGGATTATCCTATTTAAAAAAAAGAGGTTATCATTTAAAAACAATTGATGAATTTGAAATTGGTTATTCTCCAGAAAATTATAATGCCTTAGAAAATAAAGCTAAAGAAACTAGTTATAGTATAGAGCCATTAAAAAAAGTTGGTTTAATCAAAGAAAATGAAAAGGGCAACTATGACTTTTTTAGAGGCCGTATAATTTTTCCTATTCATAATATTACTGGAAGAATTATTGGATTTGGAGGTCGTACTTTAAGAAAAGATAATAAAGTTGCTAAGTATTTTAATTCCCCTGAAAGTGAGATTTACAATAAAAGCCATGTATTATATGGTCTTTTTCAATCAAAAAATGAAATTATTAAAAATGATTGTTGCTTTCTTGTTGAAGGATATACTGATGTAATATCTCTTCATCATAACAATATTAAGAATACTGTTTCATCAAGTGGAACTTCTCTAACTGATGGTCAGATTAGGCTTATAAAGCGATTTACCAATAATGTGGTTATTCTTTATGATAGTGATCCCGCTGGAATTAATGCTTCCTTTAGAGGAGTTGACATGTTGTTAAAAGCCGGATTAAATGTTAAGGTAGTTTTATTTCCTACTGGAGAAGACCCAGATAGCTATGCCCATCAAGTATCTAATGAAGATTTAAAATTATATTTAAATGACAACCAGATTGATTTTATTTCTTTCAAGACCAACCACTTGATGGAAAAAACAAAAAACGATCCTGCAAACATCTCTAAAACTATTAATGAAATAATTAATTCTATTTCAATAATTCCCAATGTAGTTTCAAGATCTGTTTATATTAAAAAAACTGCTCAGGTTTTTGAGATGGATGAGCAACTTCTAATAAATGAAGTGCAAAAGAAACTAAGGTCTAAGGATGGAATTAATGCGACTTCCTCTCTTCCAAGTATTTCAAAAAATACCTTACCTAGTAAACCTTTTGAAAAAGGAATTAAACACGATTTAAATTACCAGGAAAAGGATCTTATTAGATTAATGTTAAATTATGGAGCGCACTCTATCCCTTTAAAAGTAGAAAATGAAAACGAAGAATCTATTGAAGAATATCCTCTTGCTCAATATATTATTGAAGAAATTCTAACAGATAAACTTTCTTACAATAACGAAAAATATCAATTGGTATTTGATGAATTCTTAGAAGGACTTCAAAAAGGACTAATTTTAAATGAGCAACATTTTGTTCAAAATAATCATTTAACTGGTTTAGTTGCAGATTTAACTACCTCAGAAAATGTCTTGAGTTTGAATTGGAAAAAAAAACATCAAATTCATACAAAAGTCGAATCAGAAAGATTAAAACAAGCTGCGCATCAATCTGTATATATCTTTAAATTAAGAGTTACAGAAAATCTAATCTTGGATAAACAGCAATTACTTAAAGAACTTGATTCAACAGAGTCTCCAGAGCCAATAATGGAAGAAATTAAGGAATTGATAAAAGTACGTAATATATTTGCAGACGAATTGGGTATTATTGTAACACAATAAAAATTATGGCATTTATAAATTATTTTAGTTTAGAACACCTTCTTAACCTCACTCTTTTTGGGGTAGTTTTCCTTGTGTGGCTTATTTTAAATAGGTGGATAAATAAAAATCTTGAAGGTTATTTAAAACAAAAAGGATGGTTAGTAGCAGGTCGAGAAAAAAATATAAAAAAACTAATTAAGCAGATATTATTACTTCTATGTAGCATTCTGGCTTTAGAAGCGCTCATTATTGGACACCAAGAATTTTCTATTAGTAATATTACACATTTAGAGTTATTTGGATTTGATTTTGAAGAAAAAGCAAACGGAACATATGATAGATTCAGTTTTACTATAGGAAGTGTATTTTACTTAATTTTTGTCGTCATAATTTCTAAAATTTCCATTAGTGTTTTTAGAGTTCTTATATACAGATCAACAAAAGAAAAAAAATGGATTGATGAAGGTGGAACCTACACCATTATCCAATTAAGTAAGTATGTAATTTACTCAATAGCTATTATTGTTGCCATTCAAGGTGTGGGAATTAATATCACTTTCTTAGTAGCTGGTTCGGCAGCTCTTTTTGTTGGTATTGGATTTGGATTACAAGCAATTTTAGGAGATGTATTTTCTGGTATTATTTTACTTTTTGATGGAAGTATCAAAGTAGGTGACATTGTAGAAATGCCAAATTCAGAAATATGTAAAGTAGACCATATTTATATTAGGACCTCCCAACTTAAAACTTTGGATGGTAAAACCATAATAGTTCCTAATGGTTATTTAACAAAAGAAAATATTATCAATTGGACTATAAGTGACAAAATAACAAGGTTTAATATTTCCTTAAGCGTTTCATATGGTTCAGACACTCAAGCTGTAAAAGAAATATTATACCAATGTGCTCTCAAACATCCTCTTGTAGAAAAAAGAAGAAATATCACAATAGAGTTGGAGGACTTTGGCAAAGATGGGTTAGAATTTAAAGTTTATTTTTGGGCTCAAAAGACATGGGAAATTATTAATATTAAAAGTGACATTAGACTTGCTATCGATCAAGCTTTTAGAAATAATAATATTAGAATTCCATTTCCTCAAAGAGATCTCCATATCATTTCAGATACTAGAAAAGAAGATTAAACTATTCTAATATCTTTTATAAGAATTTGAAGGCTTCTTTGATTTCGAAAAATATTTTCATCTATAGAACCAACAACATCCATTTGATTTTTATTATTAATCAAATCATATGATGAAATGCTATTAAACCAAATTCCATTTATGGTATTTTCTTTTTGAACATCTGAAAATTGAAATTTTATATGATTTTCCCCAACTATTTTAGGATTACTATCGTTTATCAGGTTTTTAAAGATGAAAATAGGTTTGGGATTTCCTACTCCAAGTGGTTCCATTTGTTGTATAATTCTAAAAATTTTAGGGATATTTTGACCATTAGCATCCATAAAAAGAGTTTTTAAAGATAGTTCATGATCAATAAGAATTTTAGGAAAAAGATTTTCTTTTTTAATATGCTTTTTCACTTCATCTTCAAAAGCTTTTTTAAATAGCTCTAAATTTTCTTTTTTAAGGCTTAATCCTGCAGCATATTTATGGCCACCAAAACGAATAAAATAGTGTTTTAGACTATGCAATGCACTGTATATGTCAAAGTCTTTAACAGATCTAGCTGAACCAGTTATGACATCACCATGTCCAGTTAAAACAATTGTTGGCTTATAATATTTTTCAATAATTCTTGAAGCTACAATGCCAACTACTCCTTTGTGCCATTTTTTTGAATAAACAAAATTGGTATATCTTTCTATTGGTTGGATATTTAGATACTCCATTGCTTCTAAAGTGGTTTGCTCATCTAGGCTCTTTCTGTCCTCATTATTTATTTCAATTTCTTTGAGGCTTTTTATAGCTTCTTTTGAATCTGATATTAAAAAATCTGCTGCAAGAATTGCAGTATCTAATCTTCCTGCTGCATTAATTCTAGGAGCTACTTTAAAAATTAAATCTCCAATATTAATACTACCTTCTTTTTTTAAATTGGAAAATAAAATTTTAAGGGGATTAATTGGAGAAATATTAATTTCTTTTAGACCTAAATAAGTAATTAAACGATTTTCATCTTTTAATGGTACTACATCAGCAGCAGTAGCAACAGCAGCAAGTTGATATAAAGAATTGAAATTAAATTGTAAATTAAATTTTTCTACATAAGCCTGTACTAATTTAAGTCCAATCCCACAGCCACATAGTTCTTTAAAGGGATAATGACAATCTTCCTGTTTTGGATTAAGAATTGTAAAAGCTTCAGGAAGTTCTTCTCCTGGCTTGTGATGATCACAAATTATTAAATCTATATTATTTTTTTTGAGTGCATCAGCAGCTAATAAATCTTTAATTCCGCAGTCCAAAGCAATTACTAAGTTTATTTTATTTTTCACTGACCATTCAACACTTTTTAAAGAAAGTCCATATCCTTCGGTTTCTCTATGAGGTTGATAATATTTTACACTAGCATTTATTTTTTTTAAAAACCGGACCATCAAAGCCACAGAACAAGTCCCATCAACATCGTAATCTCCATAAATTAAAATATTTTGATTTTGCTCAATTGCTGACTTCAATCTATGGACGGAAATCTCCATCCCTTTCATTAAAAAAGCATTATAGAAATGTTGTTTCTTAGGTCTAAAATAATTTTCTGCTAAATCAAAATTAGTGATTCCTCTTGAAACTAAAATTTTAGAAAGTTCGATAGATATCTTTAATTCTAATGCTAATTTTTTAGAAACAGTCTCATCTACTTTTTTTAACAACCATTGATTTTTATTAGAGTCCATAATTAAATAATGAATAAATATATGTTTTAACTACATAATTTAATTACGATAAGATCAATTAACACTAAATATCATTAACAAAAGAGTTTCAAGAGTTTATTTGTGGTAATATTGGATAATATATGAATGTTATTGATCAATATAAGTGGCGGTATGCTACGAAAAAATTTGATGCTAAAAAAAAGATATCAGATTCAAATATAGAGTTAATCAAAGAATCTATTTCTCTTGCTCCCACATCATATGGATTACAATTATTCAAAGTTATAATAGTAGAAAACCAAGAAATAAAAAATGAATTAAAAAAAGCATCTTATAATCAATCTCAAATCTCAGATGCTTCACATATTTTTGTTTTTTGTAATAGCACCAAAATAATAGGAGATGATATAGATACCTATATTAAAAACAAATCTTCTATCCAAAATAAGCCCATTAGTGAGATCAGCGGATATGGAGATTTTTTAAAAACTACTCTACTTAAAAAAGAGCATAAAAAAGTTTCAATATGGACTGCCAATCAAGTTTATATTGCCCTCTCTCACTTAATGACATTCTGTCCATCAATTGGTATTGATTCCTGCCCAGTCGAAGGATTTGATTCTTACAAATACAATGAAATTCTAAACCTTAATAATAGGAATTTAAATTCGACGGTTGTTGCTGCAGTTGGATACAGATCAAATAAAGATTCCTCTCAATATGAAAAAAAGATAAGAAAGTCTAACGATGAATTATTTGAAACAATATAAGTGGATTTATCAAAAAAAATCAATCAAATTTTTACGCTATGTATCTTGGGATTAATTTGGGGAAGTTCTTTTATTTTAATGAAACGAGGTCTTCAGAGTTATCCTCCAATAGAAATTACTCTTTATAGAATTTTTATAGTATTCCTTGTTTTTGCTCCAATTGGAATTAAAGATTTTTTTAAAATTCAAAAAAAAACAGGACTTATTTTGCTTTTGTCGGCTATAATAGGAAGTGTCATACCTTACTTTTTATTTATTAAAGCTCAGACCAAAATAGACAGTTCTTTAAATGGTATTTTGAATTCTATCACTCCATTATTCACTTTAGTCTTTGGAGTTATTCTATTTAAGCAAAAAACCAATTTAAAAGCCATATCAGGTGTGCTTTTAGGATTAATTGGTGCCTCGGGCTTAATAATTTTAAGTAATGGGACTAACAACTCTTTATCTGGAGATTACTATTATGCAATTTTACCTGTTATAGGATCAGCTTGTTATGCTCTTAATATAAATTTAATTAAGAATTATCTTCACGAAATTCCTGCATTAAAGATCACAAGTTGGTCTTTTATTTTTATAGGTCCAATTGCTGGGATTATATTACTATTCTACACCGATTTTACTACCCATTTAATTTATAATGATGTTAATTATTTAAACTTTCTTTTCATAAATATTTTAGGCATTTTGGGAAGTGGATTCGCTTTTTGGGTGTTTAATTTATTAATTAAAGAAACTTCTTCCGTTTTTGCTTCATCAGTTACTTATCTTATTCCCATTGTTGCCATATTTTGGGGTGTTGTTGATGGAGAAATATTTGGCATATTGCAAGGCCTTTTATGTTTGGTTATCTTTTGTGGAATTTATATGATAAAATCCAAAAAGTAAATTTTCTAATATTTTTTTATTAGTTCAATAACCATATTTTGTAAGTCCTCTATCTTATTTAAAGGTAATGTTTCATATCTATCTAATGGGTCGTGATATGCTTTAATTCCTCCCATGGTATAAATAAAAATTGAAGGAACTTTTTGTTTTGAAAACCAATAATGATCCGAATTGGGAGCTTGTCCTCTTAACTTAATTCTATTAAATATATTTTCATTAGAATTAATCTTTCCAATTATTTTGGAAGCCTTTTTCTGCTCAAAAGCATTAACAATTGCCAAACCATCTTCGCCAGTTCCAACAATATCTAAATTAATTAATAGTTTGACTTTGCCCAATTTTAAAAGCGGATACTTAGTGAAATACTTTGACCCTTTTAGTCCAGCTTCTTCAGCGCCAAAACAGATAAAAATAATTTTATATTTGGGTTTGTTTTTATTGAAATATGCAGCAAGATTCAATAATAAACTCACTCCACTTGCGTTATCATTTGCACCTGGGAATTTGACATCTCCCATCATTCCAAGATGATCATAATGAGCTGATATTATAATTGTTTTTTTTCTATTTCCATTAACAGATCCTATTACATTTTGAGTTTGTAAATCTTTTTTAAACTGATTTTTACAATCTATTTCTAATCTTGAATACTGTCCTAATTTAAAATTGTCTTTTATTTTAACAACAGGAAATGGAGTCAAATAATCTGCAATTGACCATTGTAACTTTTTAGAACTTATCCATAATATAGGATATTGATTATTCAAAATATTTTTTATTTCATTGTATAATGATATAGTGTCCTTATTCAAAATATTACTAACATTTAAAGCCAAAAATAATTTCTCTTCTTTATTTTTTTTATTTAGATATGATTTCCAATTTGTTAAATCTAGCTCCTCAATGGAGAAAACTCCATTTACAGATTGAGAATAAGGTTCAATCATGAACTCTTTACCTGGAGTTAAAGAATTACCATTTATTTTTAAACTCATTTTTTCAGGAAAGGTATTTACATCAATATTAAATTTTTGAAAATATTCATTTCTATTTAAACTATTTAAACCAATATTTTTAAACTCATTTGCTAAAAAATTAGCAGCTTTTAGATGTCCATTATCCACATATCCTCTTCCCAAAAAATAATCACTGCATAGAGTATCAACGTATTTAGAAAATTTCGTTATTTGGGCTGAGAATTCTACTGAAAAAAAAATGTAAAATAATAAGAGAAATTTAGTCATTAATTTTGGTATCTTCTTTCTACCAAATTAATCAATCTTTTTACGTGATTAGATTTTGAATTCCAATTATACTTTTTAAAAAGTTCATTTTTCAGAAAATCTTTTGCCTGAATTAAATTCTCGAATTCATTTAATTTTTGGATGGAATCAGAACATTCCTCACTGTCCCCTGCAAATAAATTTTCAGTCATTAAATATCTTTCATTAATACCGATTTCCTTATTTAAATCTAAAATAGATTGCTGTCCAAATTGATCTGCAAGTGATGTTTGAGGGCTGTTAGAATGAATTTCATTAATAGATTTATTGGGATTTGAAGATGAAATTATTGGATTTTCACTTTTAGCTTCTTCTTCTACTATTACATCCATTAAATCGATTTGATTTTCTTCAATTTTATCTATATCTTTTGATTTAGGATACTCTTTGATACTTGAACTATCTTTAATTCTATTTTCCAGAAGATAATTTAATACAATAAGTTTTTCATTAAGTAATCTTGATGAATCCAATAAAGCTTCTATGTCAATAGAATGAAGATCTTCTGGACTAATTTTAGAGATGCCGTCCCCGATAAATTTTACTAAATTTTCAATTGCTTTAAAATTAAACTCCTCCATGATTTTAAAATAACAAAGCAAAATTCAATATTTTTACATAAAGATTGAATACTGTTATTTGAATGTTATCAACATAACATTTTGATTAATTTATCCGTTAGAATATCAATCAACTATGGAAATTGTTAATTAACAACTCATATACACTAAGAGAAATCTCCAAAATTACAGGAGGCAAATGCATTGGAAATATTGATGTTATTATTAAAAATATTCACTATGACAGTAGAAAATTTGTTCAAAATAATGGACACTTATTTATCGCATTTAAAACACCTTCAAATGATGGTCATAATTATTTAGAAAAAGTTTACGAAAGTGGAATTAAACAATTTTTAACTCATAAAGTTCCTACCAATATTGAAAAGAATGCAGGGTATTTAATTGTAAAAGACTCATTAGCTGCATTACAGACTTGGGCAGCATATCATAGATCAAAATTCAATATTCCTATTTTATCCATAACTGGGAGCTATGGAAAAACAATTATTAAGGAATGGATTTATTTTTTAATGCACAGAAAGGTGAGAATTTTAAGAAGCCCCAAAAGCTATAATTCTCAATTTGGTGCTGCTTTAACTCTTCTTTCAATTCAAAAAAATCATCAGTTAGCAATTATTGAAACTGGAATTTCATTGCCTGGAGAAATGAGTATAATGAAGTGGATGATTAATCCGACTCATGTTATTCTTTCAACGATTGGAAGTGAACATCTAGAAAACTTTTCCTCCTTAGATCAGCTCAAATCTGAAAAGGAATTGCTTCTCAAGGATACAAAATTTACCTACTTTAAAAACTATAATTATTTCAATAGAAATATTACTGAAAGTGGTCAAAAAATTTCTTACTCTTTCAATGATATTGATGAATCCTTTTTTATTTCACAAAAAGATGAAATCTCTTTTCAAAATTTCATTTGTTGTTTAAACTTTTTAAATCAAATAAAATTTGATGTAAATGAGATTCATAAATTATGTGATGATTTACCAGAAATAGCCCTTCGTTTTGAGAAAAAAGCCGGGATTCAAAGTTCTGTATTAATTAACGACTCATATCACAATAATATTCCTTCTTTAAAAATTGCATTAGAAACTTTAAAATCTGAAAGTGGAAGAAAAAAAACCACTTTAATAATGTCTGATTTAAAACATGAAAGTTTTAATTATTCTGATTTAAATGATATTATTCAATCATATAAAATTTCTAACTTTTATGGGATTGGAAAAAACCTTTTTAAAAACAAAAATTTTTTTACAAAAAACAGTGCAATTTTTAAAACAGTAGAAGATTTTTTAGCATCATTTACAAAAAAAGATTTTCACGAAAATTTCATATTAATTAAAGGGGATAGAGGAAAAGAATTTCAAAAAATTGGTTTAAAACTAGAAGCAAAGAAACACCTTACAGTTCTTGAAATTAATCTTAGTAATCTTATCAAAAATTATAACTATTATAAAAACCTCATTTCCTCTGAAATAAAATTTTTAGTAATGATTAAAGCTGCTGGTTATGGAACTGGATTAATTGAATCTGCCAAAATTTTACAGCAAAATCATGTAGATTATTTAGGAGTTGCTTATGTTGATGAAGGTCTCCAACTAAGAAATAATGGAATTCATTCTCCTATTCTAGTGATGAATGTGGAAGCAAAATCAATGGAAGAAATAATTGAGCATAAGTTAATACCATCTATTTATGACTTATCACAACTTAATGAATTTACCAATAAACTTATTGGTCTTGGAATTAAAAACTTTCCTGTCCATATTAAACTAAATACTGGAATGAATAGACTGGGTTTTGATGCAGATGAAATAAAGGAACTATGTAACTTTTTATTAAATCAACCAGAGATCAAAGTAGAAGGAATTTTCAGTCATCTATCAGCTAGTGATGAAAAACATGGAAAAAGTTTTACAAGAAATCAAATCAAAAAATTTGAAAAAATTTCTGATGAGATCGAAACTAATTTAGGAATAGTAGCTATTAAGCATATACTTAATACTTCCGGTATAGAAAACTACTCTCAATTCAGCATGGATATGGTAAGATTAGGTATTGGTATATATGGTATTTCAAAAAATAATAAAATTTTAAATGTTGCCTCATTGATCACATCCATTTCAAAAGTAAGACGAATTAAAAAAGGAGAATACGTTGGATATGGGCTGGATAATATGATTGAAAAAGATATGAAAATTGCTATTATTCCAATTGGCTATGCCGATGGTTTTAACAGAAAATTAGGCAATGGAAACGGGAGAGTATTTATAAATAATACTTTTCATAAAACTGTAGGAAATATTTGCATGGATATGGCATTTATCGACATTTCAAATACTGATTTCCAAGTTGGAGAAAGAGTAGAAATATTTGGTTCTAATAATCCTATTAGTGAAGTTGCCCAATCAATAAATACGATTCCTTATGAAATAATTAGTTCTATTTCTAATAGAGTAGTTAGAGTATACCATAAAGATTAATGAAAAAGAAATTTTTTTCAAATTTAGTGCTTGTTCTGCTACTCAATGTAGTCATCAAGCCCCTCTATATTTTAGGAATTGATGCTGAAATCCTAAGAATAACAGAAATTAATGATCCTGGATCTTATGGAACTTATTTTTCATTATTGAGTCTCAGCTTTATTTTTAATATAATACTTGATTTAGGCATCAATAATTTTAATACAAGAAATATAGCTCAGAATAATCAATTAATTAAAAAGCATTTTTCAAGAATATTTACATTAAAATTAATTTTAAGCTTATTATATATATTGATTTTGATTTTTGCAGGATTTGTATTTGATTTTTCTTTAAAAGAAATTAAATGGTTAGTTATTATTGGTTTTAATCAGGTATTAGTTGGTATCATTTTATACTTAAGATCCAACTTATCTGCATTATTACTTTTTAAAAGAGATGGCTTATTATCCGTGATTGACAGACTAATTTTAATCTTATTTTGTGGCTATTTTATATGG
>NTKH01000016.1 GCA_002457645.1 Bacteroidetes bacterium MED-G20 | reverse complement strand
CACTTAAATAACCGTTCTGTTAAATATAAAGACAATAATGAAGTACCAGAAAATTTACTTCAAAATTATGTTTCAGAAGAAATTGAAAATAAATTCAGATTTGAAAATACCATTAGAAAAAATGGGTGGAAAATTAACTTTGGGACCGGAATTGAACATGTAACTTTTAAAAATAACACCTTTCAAAAAATTATTTATCAAAATATTTCTGATACATTGGAATTTGAATCAGTATTAAATTTTGTAAAAACTAGTTTTTTTGGACAGATTAGCAAAAAGGCTCTAGATAACAAACTTATTGCTTCTTTTGGAATAAGAACTGATCAAAATTCCTACTCTAAAGAAATGAGTAACCCATTAAAACAATTATCTCCAAGACTTAGTGTAGCTTATGCTATAGGTGAAAAAAGTAGTTTAAATTTCAATATTGGCCAATATTTTCAGCTTCCAGCCTATACTGTAATGGGTTATAGAAACAATGAAAATCAATTAGTAAACAAAGTTAACGAGATAACATATATTAATAATAAACATATAGTATTTGGTTTAGAAACCAATCCAGGTAATTTTAGTAAAGTAACTCTAGAAGGTTTTTATAAGAAATACGACAACTATCCATTCTTATTAGGTGACAGCATATCATTAGCTAATTTAGGAGGAGATTTTGGAGTAATAGGAAATGAACCGGTAACTAGCACATCTGAAGGAAGGTCATATGGAATTGAATTTTTAGCCCAAAAAAAATTAAATAAATCTTTTTATGGCATTCTTGCATATACATGGGTTAGAAGTGAATTTAAAGATAAGAATGATAATTATGTACCATCTGCATGGGATAATAAGCACATAATTAGTATGACAGGGGGAATAAAATTAAAAAATGACTGGGAAATAGGAATGAGATTCAGATTTTCTGGAGGTTCTCCATATACGCCATATAATGATACCATATCTTCTCTTATTAATGTTTGGGATGTTAACTCATTTGGTGTTTTTGATTACAATCAGCTAAACGGCGAACGATTAAAATCAAATCATGGTCTTGATATTAGAATTGATAAAAAATGGTATTGGAAAAAAGTTACTCTAAACATATATTTAGACATACAAAACTTATATAATTTTCAGGCAGAAACTCCGCGAAGCTTAATTGTGGTTACTGATGAAAATGGCAATAAAATTTCTGACCCCAACGATCCATCTAGATACCAAATTAAATATTTAGAAAATACTGCTGGCACACTACTTCCATCTATTGGAATACAATTTGAATTTTAAATTAATTTTGCAATGCCTCAACAGCAGTAATTTCTGGAGCCAAAATTTTTAAATTTTCTTCTAGCCCCGCCTTCATCGTTACTGTACTAACAGAACATGTTTGACAAGCCCCAAGTAATTTAACAATTACTTTATTGTCTTTAGTTATTTCAACTAACTCCATATCTCCTCCATCGTTATGTAAATAAGGTCTTAAATCTTCAATGGCCTTTAGTACTATTCTTTTAGTTTTATTCACCTATATTATGTTGAGCATTTTGGATCACCATATTCGACTGGAACCACTTTAGTTTTATCTAAATTAATATTTCTTTTGTCAATGCTTGCAATCAATTCATCACAAAAATTATCATAATAGGATTCTATAATTGTTTCTTGTTGTAAAACAGCTGGTCTACCAGCATCACCACTTTGTCTAATACTTTGAATCAGAGGAATCTTACCCAAAAGATTCAAGTCTAAGGATTTGGATAAATTCTCTCCACCATCTTCTCCAAAAATAAAGTACTTTTCATCAGGATGATCTTTAGGTGTAAACCATGACATATTTTCAACTATTCCAAGAACAGGAACTTTTATGTTTTCCATTTTGAACATTGCAATTGCTTTTTTTGCATCGGCTAATGCAACTTGTTGAGGGGTAGTAACGACTACAGCTCCAGTTAAAGGTAAGGATTGAACAATTGATAAATGAACATCTCCCGTACCTGGTGGAGTATCAATAATTAAATAATCTAATTCCCCCCAATCTGCATCAAATATTAATTGTTTTAATGCTTTTACAGCCATAGGACCTCGCCACACTACAGCCTGGTCTAATTCTGCAAAAAAACCTATTGATAAAATTTTAACTCCATAATTTTCTGCAGGTACTATGTATTGCTTATTATTAATCTTTCTTGAAAGAGGCTTATAGTGAAGTACGTCAAACATTAAAGGGACTGATGGGCCATATATATCCGCATCAACTATTCCAACTTTAAAACCTTTTTTAGCCAACCCTACTGCAGTGTTTGAGGCAATAGTAGACTTACCTACACCTCCTTTGCCTGAAACAATGGCAATTGTGTTCTTAATATTTGGTAAAATATTTTGAGCAGCATCCGCTTTTTTCAAAGCTTGAATATTAATATTAACTGAAATATCTTTTCCTATATTTCTTTCTAATGCAAAAGCACATGCTTCTTCCATTCTTTTTTTAGCATGCATTGCTGCATTTTTCATCTGAACAGAAAAACTTACAGTATTTCCAGAAATTTCAATATTTGAAACCAGATTTAATGAAACTATATCTTTTCCTAAGTCAGGTTCAATTACTTTTTTTAATGCTTCTAAAACAGAGTCAATACTTAAGTTCATTACGTAAATGTAAATAGATAATTTATTTAATACTAAACTGTTAAATCTTTTATTGGGTCCCAAATATATTTATTCAAATTAACAATGCAATTATCATCTATTAAAACACCTTCTGCCATTAACTTATTTTTCATGAAATCTGGTTTTGGGAAATGGCTTCTTCCAGTTAATAAGCCTTTTCTATTGACCACTCTGTGAGCTGGAATATGATTATATAATTTGATATTATTTAAAGCCCATCCAACAGATCGAGAACTTTTAACTGAACCTAGATATTTAGCAATTCTTCCGTAAGTGGTAACCCTTCCTTTTGGAATTAACTTCACTACTTCAATTACATCAAGAAAAAAATTAGTCATTTACTTTACAAAAAACTTGGTCTTTATTGAAGGTAAATCAAAATTTGAAATGTACTCAAGAATATAAATTCCAGTACGATATTTTGATAAATTAATTTTGTAATAATCACTATTTCCGTTAAGTTGATCTATTAATTCTCCTAGAGAATTGTAAACATTTAAAAGATAGTTAGCAGTACCAATATGTTCTTTGTAAAAATAAATATAAGCTGTCGCTGGATTTGGAAAAATAAAAAATGGATTATCTGAAATTTCAGGAGGAGGTTCAAAACTTAATAAAAATAGACCATATTTTCTATCTGAAACCAAAATAAATTCATTGTTTTCAAATGGATAAACCCCCCAAGCTCCAGCCCAAGCTACATTAGGATTTGGCAAATAAGTATCATAGTAAGCTAACTTCTTAGGTTGGTTTGGATCACTAATGTCAAACACTTGTAATCCATCATGATAATAGCTTAAATAAGCAATATTATTTCTCACAATAACATTATGAGGAATTGACGACTCATCATCTCCCATTTCAGAGCTAAAAAAAGCATTAACTTTTATCTCATCAAGATCAGATACATCTAATACTTTTACATCTAAGCCCAAATTTTCGTCACACATTACATAAGAACTTTTATCAATATTTAACCAACCAGAATGATTATATCCTTTCTGTAAATAAGTACTTAGTTCGCCAATTTGAATAGGAATATTACTGCTTGAAGATTTTATAACTTTTAATCCTTCAACTCCGCAATTTAAAAATGCAGTATCATTATAAACATAGGCATCATGAACAGTAGTAACTGCATTATAATTGTACAAAAGATTTGGAAAGGTTGGAGAAGTTAAGTCATATACATTCAGAGCATTAGAGCCTTGATAACTGTCAACGTCACATACATATAATTTAGCTTTTGAAGTGTCAATAAAAATATTATGAGCTCTAATAATCAATGAGTCACTGTCATAAACTAAATGTACGCTATCAGGAAGATAACTTAAGTCCATAATTTGCAGAGAACTTAAATTTTCACCACACACTGCATACAAGTATCCATTAAAATCATGATAATCTCTATGAATAGCCTGATAACCTGCATATCTTCCTTCAATAAAATCAATTTCTATGAATTTCTTATTTACAATTTTTAATATGTGTGTACCCATTGTAGAACCTATTACTGCATAATTCTCATCATTGTATTTAAGACCCCATACTTCATTAAAAATCGATTCACCATCTGCTGTAGTTATTAAACTATCTTGATACCAATGATCATTTAAAATAAGATTGCTGGTCTGTGAAATAAAAGCTAACGGAGATAATAAAAAAAGGTATAATAAATTTCTCAAATCAAAGTAAAGTTAATAATAGTTAAGGTATATTTATTAAGAAAATTTATTTGTTTATTTGTTAAAAACTAAATATAATTTCAAATTATTCTTTTCAAAGAATATGAAGAGTATTGTAATCATACCAACATATAACGAAATAGAAAATATTTCTAATATTATAAATGCTGTACTTGCAAAAAAAGATGATTTTCATATATTAATTGTTGATGATCAATCACCAGATGGAACTTACTCAGTAGTTAAAGATTTAATGAAGAAGCATAAAACTATTTTTTTAGAAGAAAGAAAAGAGAAATCTGGACTTGGAACTGCATATATACACGGTTTTAAGTGGGCTTTAAAAAATAATTATGACTATATTTTTGAAATGGATGCAGACTTTTCTCATAGTCCTGACGATTTACCAAGATTACTTTATACATGTCACAAAAATGGAGCTGATGTTTGTGTGGGGTCAAGGTATGTTCCAGGAGGTAAAATAATAAATTGGCCAAAGTCTAGGTACTGGCTTTCATATTATGCATCATTATATGTAAGAATAATTTTAGGTATTAAGATAAAAGATACTACTGCAGGTTTTAAATGCTATTCAAGAAAAGTATTAGAAAAAATTGACCTAAATAACATATGGTTTGTAGGTTATGCATTTCAAATAGAAATGAAATACAGTGCCATAAAGCTGGGTTTTAAAATTAAAGAAATTCCCATTCATTTTAAAGATAGAGAGCTAGGTCAATCTAAAATGAATATTGGAATATTTAAAGAGGCTTTTTTAGGAGTATTAAAATTAAGATCTAAAAAATTTGAAAGGTAAGTCCATTATTAGAAATGCTGAAATCATTAATGAAAATCAACAATTTATCGGGGATATAGCAATCGAGGATTCTTTTATTTCTGAAATTAAGAGTGAATCTATTTCTGGAACATATAATTTAGAGTATGACGGTACAGGATTAACAATTATCCCCGGGATGATTGATGACCAAGTGCACTTTAGAGAACCTGGTCTGACTCATAAAGCCAATATATATACTGAATCTAGGGCTGCTGTTGCCGGTGGAATTACCAGCTTTATGGAAATGCCTAATACAGTACCAAATACAGTTACTCAAGAACTATTAAAAGAGAAATTTCAAATAGCCGAAAATAATTCATTTGCAAATTATTCTTTTTTTATGGGTGCTAACAATGACAACCTTGAGGAAGTTCTAAAAACCAATGGGGAAGATGTTTGTGGAATAAAAGTATTTATGGGTTCTTCAACTGGAAATATGTTAGTTGATAATAAAGAAACATTATCTCAAATTTTTAAAAATACTTCTTTACTTATTGCTACTCACTGTGAAGATGAACATACAATAAGAAAAAACACAGCATTTTTCAAGGAAAAATATGGAGATAACATCCCTTTTGAAATGCATCCCATTATAAGGTCTGAAGAAGCGTGTTATTTATCTTCTGCTATGGCCGTTGATTTGGCGAAGGAATATGAATCAAGATTACATGTATTACATATATCAACTGCAAAAGAATTGGCACTTTTTGACAGTGAAAAAGCCCTCATTGATAAAAAAATATCCGCTGAGTGTTGTATTCATCATCTTTGGTTTAATGATGAAGATTATGAAAAAAAAGGAAGCTTAATTAAATGGAATCCTGCAGTTAAAACTGAAAATGACAGATTGGCACTTATTAAGGCTATTAATAATGATAGAATTGACATAATAGCATCAGATCATGCTCCTCATAGCTTTAACGAAAAGCAAAATAATTACCTTAAAGCACCTTCTGGAGGTCCTCTTGTTCAGCATGCATTGCTTGCTCTTTTTGAACTAGAAAAATCAAAACAAATTACTTTATCACAAATTGTTAAAAAAACAAGTCATGATGTTGCAGAATGCTTCAAAATTCAAAAAAGAGGATATTTGAGACCTGGTTACTATGCAGATTTAGCAATATTAAATAGAAATAAAAATACTGAAGTGAAAAAAGAAAATATTTTATATAAATGTGGCTGGTCTCCTTTTGAAGGAACTAATTTTTCTAATGCTATCCAAAGTACTTTTATAAACGGTCAAAGAGTGTACCATTTAGGAAATTTTAGTGAAACATCTCCCAAAATGAGATTAAAATTTAAGCGTTGAAAAAGTTTGTTTTTTTTGTAGTCCTAACCCTACTTTTAAATACTTGCGTAGATGAAAAAACAGATAATTATATCCATGAAAGTTCTATTTCAAATCAAGAATTTCAAGAGATCATAAAGAAAATATGGTTAGCTAATGCACATGTTTATAATAATAAAAAGTTCACGCTTATCCCTAGGGACAGTCTCAAAAATTTGACATTTCAACTTTTAAAAGAAAAAGAAATTGATAGATCAGAATTTGAAAAATCAATCCAATATTACGCTCAACACCCAAATTTATTAGACAGTATTATTAAAAATTTAAGAGACAGCTTAGAAAAAGTTTTTATTAGCATTCCTCATGAGGAGTTGGAAGAAAGGGAAGAATTAATTTTTAAAGATTCCTTAAAAGATTTATTAAAAGAAAGTTCTAAATTTAAAAAAATCAAAATTAATAAAGAACTTAAAAATCTTAATTTAATAAAAAAAGTAAATAAAGACAGTCTAAATTTATCAATATGAAAATCACTACACAAATAATAGTAACCTCAATTATATTTTCATTAACAACTTCATGCGGAGGATGGTCTAATAAAGACAAAGAAATTTATTTAACTGAATGCAAAAGAGCAAAACTAGATTCTGTTTTTTGCGATTGTAGTCTAAAAAAAATTGTTGAAAAATATACTAATTTTGAAGAAGCTATGAGGAACGAGGAAGAATTTCCGGAAATCTTAATTTCCTGTAAAAAATGAAATTAAACCAGTTTTTTATAAAAAATCAATAATAACCCAAAGCAAGCAACTATACTAAATAATACATTTGCAAAAGCCCAATAATAATTACCGCTTTTTAACAACTGAATAGTTTCCAAACTGAAAGTTGAAAAAGTGCTTAAGCCTCCACAAACCCCAATTAAAACAAAAATTTTAATATTTGGATTGATTGATTTAGAGGCAGAAAGAGCAGTCAGAAATAATCCGACAATCAAACATGACAAAATATTAGAAAGCAATGTGCTTAAAGGGAACTGCCCTTGGTACAATAATAATGTGAATTTCGAAATTAAATACCTCAAAATGGCACCAATTCCACCACCAAGAAAAACAAAAAAAGTAGCAATCATTTTTTCAAAATTATTTTATTTATGGCGTTAAGACCAATTAACGAGAGGAAAGTACCTAGAATCCATCCCCCAATAATATCAGAAAGATAATGAACTCCTAAGTATATTCTGCTATAAGAAATTATAACAACAATAGTTAATAAATAAATCCAAGATTTTGGGTAATATTTTTTTAGTGTAATAAATACCATGATTCCAACAATTGACATATTTGTTGCATGGTTGGAGACAAATCCAAACTGTCCTCCTTTATAATTATTTACAAAATTCAGTTGCTTGGAAATTTCCAGATGGTGACTTGGACGATATCTTTGAACACTTTCTTTTATAAGTTCATGAGCCGTAAAATCCCCTAAACCCACTGTTAATCCAATAGTTAAAATAATTAATAGCGCATTTTTGAAATTGTAATTTTTGAAAAATAAATAGATGAATAAAATATAAAAAGGGATACCAAAAATTGGTTTCGAAATAAACCACATTAGATCATCCAATAAAAAAAAATTATTTCCATTAAGAAAAATAATAAGTTGTTGGTCTAAATATTCAAGTTTATTAATCCAACTCATAATTAATCATTTTCCAAATCTCATCTTTTAATTTGATTAATCCAGTCTGAGCAACGGAGGATATGAAAACCGTTTGAATTTTATCAGGTAATTCTTTTTGAATTTCTTCTTTCAGTTCTTCATCTATTAAATCACACTTTGTAATAGCCAACATTTTTTCTTTATCTAAAAGTTCAGGATTATAAAGACGAAGTTCATTTACTAAAACATCATATTCATCAATAATATTGTTTGAATCAGAGGGAATCATGAAAAGTAAAACAGAATTTCTTTCAATATGTCTTAAAAATCGATGACCTAACCCTTTTCCTTCATGGGCTCCAGCAATTATACCTGGAATATCTGCCATTATAAAAGATTGATGATTTCGATAATCAACAATTCCTAAATTTGGAACTAAAGTAGTAAATGGATAATTTGCAATTTCTGGCTTTGCAGCGGAAACTACAGAGAGTAAAGTAGACTTACCTGCGTTAGGAAATCCTACTAGACCAACATCAGCCAGTACTTTAAGTTCTAGTACTTTCCATTCTTCTTTTCCAGGTTCTCCAGGCTGTGCATATCTTGGAGTTTGGTTTGTAGACGACTTGAAGTGATTATTCCCCAATCCTCCTCTTCCTCCACTCAATAAAATTTGTTCTTCTCTGTCTTTTGTTATTTCAAAAAGAACATTTCCTGTCTCGGCATCTTTTGCAACGGTTCCAAGAGGAACTTCAATTATTTCATCTTTTCCAGACTTTCCACTACATAAATTAGCACTTCCCGATTCCCCTGGTGGAGCAATAACGTGCTTTCTATACTTAAGGCTTAAAAGTGTCCATATTTGTTTATTTCCTTTAATAATTACATGACCTCCACGTCCTCCATCTCCGCCATCAGGTCCTCCTTTAGCAGTTGTTCTATCTCTATGAAAATGTTTAGACCCTGCACCGCCCTTTCCAGATCTACAACATATTTTCACGTAATCTACAAAGTTGCTAGATGGCATAAATTAATTATCTATAGCATTATATATCCTTGAAGTTATTTCATCAACTGTCCCAACCCCATTTACAGAAACTAATTTATTTTGGGAATTATAATAATCTGCCAAGATTGCAGTTTGATCTTTATATACTTTTATCCGGTTAGAAATAATATCTTTATTTTGATCATCAGCTCTTCCGCTTTCTTTTCCTCTGGATAGTAACCTCTTAACTAATTCTTCATCAGGGACATCTAATGCTATCATTTTTGAAATTGAAATATTTTTAGATTCTAGAAATTTATCTAAAGTTTGAGCTTGTTTAGTTGTTCTTGGAAAACCATCAAATATAAATCCAGATGAGTCAGGATATTTGGTTACTTCAGACTCTAGCATTTTAATGGTTACTTCATCTGGAACTAATTCTCCTTTATCCATGTAGCTTTTAGCTAATAGTCCAAGATTTGTGGCTTTTTTAATATTAAAGCGAAAAATGTCTCCTGTAGAAAGATGTACCAAAGAATAATGATCTTTGATTCGATTTGCCTGCGTTCCTTTTCCTGCTCCAGGTGGACCGAATAATACAATATTTAGCATATTAACTGTTTTCTTCAATTATAAAAATATCTTCAAGATTTCTTCCAATTCCATTATAATCTAAACCAAAACCAACTAAAAATTCATTTCCAACATTTATTGCTGCATAATTAATTGGTATTTTTTTTTTATAAGATTTGGGTTTAAATAATAAAGTAGCGACTTCTACAGATTTTGGTTTATGATTTTTAATTTCTTCCATTACAGAGTAGATTGTATATCCTGTATCAACAATATCTTCTACAATTATTATATTTCTCTCTTCTAAATTATCATTTATTCCAATTAAATTCTTAATATTTCCAGTAGAATTAAGTCCTTGATAGGAAGAAAGTTTAACAAAAGAAACTTCACACTCGTGATTAAATCTTTTAATGAGTTCTGATGCAAATAAAAAAGATCCGTTTAAAACACATAAAAATATTGGTTTTTTATCTGCATAGTTTTTGTTTAAAGCACTAACAAGATTTTCTATTTTAGAAATTATAATTTCGTAATTAATAAATAATTTGAATTGCTTGTCGTGTAACTTAACTTTCTTCATTTTGTTTATCGATCAAATGTAATCATTTCATTTTATAGAAAAATGATTGTTACTTTAATTTGGTAACTTACATTTGCATATAATTATTCTGTGAATAAATGAGTAACAAAAAAATTTTTAGTTCCAATTTTAAACTAGGAATTCTAGGGGGGGGACAACTTGGTAAGATGTTACTTCAGGATTGTATTCGATACGATATATATTCTAAGGTAATGGATTCTAATAAAGAAGCTCCTTGCCAAGGAATTTGCAACGAGTTTATTGTTGGAAACTTAACCAAATATGAGGATGTAGTATCTTTTTGTCATGATGTAGATGTTGTTACTGTTGAAATGGAAAATGTAAACACAGATGCTTTAGAATTTTTAGAAAAAAATGGTAAAAAAGTTTTTCCGTCATCCAAAATCTTAAGAATAATTCAGGATAAATCAAAACAAAAAGATTTTTATATACAACATGAATTACCAACATCAAACTATAAAAATTATGGCAATTTAAGTGCTGTTATTAAAGATTATGATGAAGGAAAAGTTTCACTTCCAATAGTCTGGAAAAGTGCAAAATTTGGCTATGATGGTAAAGGAGTAAAAATTATTCATAGTTTCGATGAGCTCCAAAACCTCTCTGATGTACCGTGTCTGTTAGAGGAAAAAGTTAAGATTAAAAAAGAGATTTCAGTAATTGTCGCAAGAAACCAGAGTAAAGAAGAAAAATGTTTTCCTGCTGTTGAAATGGAGTTTAATGACCATTCAAATTTAGTGGAATTCATTATGTGTCCTGCAAATATTTCAAAGGAATTAGAAGAAAAAGCATTTGATACAGCCTTAAAAACTGCTAAAAGTTTTAATATTGTTGGTCTTCTTGCCGTAGAGCTTTTTATAACTGAAGATAATGAGATTCTTATTAATGAAGTTGCCCCAAGACCACATAATTCTGGCCACCACACCATTGAGTGTTGTTTGACTTCTCAATTTGACCAACACATCAGATCTGTTTTAAATTTACCACTGGGTAATACATCTTTAAAAAGTCCAGGAATTATGGTGAATTTAATTGGAGAAAACGAATTTGAAGGAAATGTGAAATATGAAAATATTGAAAAAATCTTTGAAATTCCTGGTGTTTCTGTTCATTTTTATGGAAAGAAAAAGTCTAGATTAAATCGTAAAATGGGACATGTCACCATTGTCCATAAAGACATTAATAAAGCTAAAAAAATTGGAAAAAAAGTAAAGAAATTAATTAAAGTAACCTCAGAATAATGAAAAAAGTTGGAATAATAATGGGTAGTAAAAGTGATTTACCTGTTATGCAAAAAGCGATAGATATTTTAAATCAATTTGGCATTGATACTGACATTAAAATTGTATCTGCTCATAGAACACCTGAAATAATGTTTGACTACGCAAATGAAGCAAGAAAAAGAGGACTTAGTTCAATAATAGCTGGAGCTGGTGGAGCAGCACATTTGCCAGGAATGATTGCTTCAATAACAACTATTCCAGTAATCGGAGTTCCCATTAAATCAAGAAATTCAATTGACGGTTGGGATTCTATACTTTCTATACTTCAGATGCCTGAGGGAGTTCCTGTGGCTACTGTTGCTCTAGATGGAGCAGCTAATGCTGGAATTCTTGCCGCACAAATTATTGCCATTGAAAATTCAGATATCCAAAAAAAAGTTACTGATTATAAAGAAAATCTAAAAAATAAAGTTGCTAAATCAAATGAAGATCTAAAATAATTCTTCAACCTATTTAATAAATTTTAATGATTAAAACAGATATAATAATTATTGGCGCAGGACCAGTAGGACTTTTTACAGTATTTGAAGCGGGTCTACTAAAATTAAAATGTCATCTTATTGATTCTTTACCAGTTCCTGGTGGTCAATGTGCTGAAATTTATCCTAAGAAACCCATATACGATATTCCTGGTTATCCAAGTATTCAAGCAGGTGAATTGATTGATAAATTAATGTTGCAGATAAAGCCATTTAGTCCAGGATTTACTCTTGGAGAAACCGCAGAAACTTTAGAAAAAAATTCTGATGGTCTATTTATTGTTAAAACGTCTCAAGGAACATCGCATATAGCTCCTATTGTTGCTATTGCTGGAGGACTTGGTGTTTTTACACCAAGAAAACCATCCATCGATAACTTATCAAAATTTGAAAATCAACATATTCATTACATAATTAAGAAGCCATCTTTATTCAAAAATAAAAATATTGTTATTTCAGGAGGAGGAGACAGTGCATTAGACTGGGCACTTTTTTTTGCTGAAAATTTTGCGTCAAGCGTTAAACTTATTCATAGGAGTGATAACTTCAGAGCCCACAATGATTCTGTTCAAAAAGCTTTAGATTATTCTAAAAAAGGTAAAATAGAAATGATTTTAAATTCTGAGGTTAAAAATATTAATGAAAAGAATGGGCTTTTAGTCATGGATGTTGAATCAAAAAATAATGGTTCAAAAGTTATTAAATGTGACCATTGGCTCCCACTTTTTGGGCTTTCTCCAAAAATAGGTCCAATTGGTAGTTGGGGTTTAGAAATCGAAAAAAATGCAATTAAAGTCAATAATTCAACCGACTATTCAACTAATATCAATGGTATTTATGCAATAGGCGATGTGAACACCTATCCAGGCAAATTAAAATTAATTTTATGCGGATTTCACGAAGCTGCTATAATGGTACAATCTGCTTTCAAAAAAATTCATCCCAATAAAAATAATGTTCTAAAATATACTACAGTGACTGGAATTAAAGGATTTTAAATGGAAATCAAAATAACTGTTCTAGATAGAAGTGGAGATAAGAAAATAATTTCTGGACCTACAGACATTAATCTTAATTTAATGGAGCTTCTTAAAATTCATAAATATCCCGTAGAAGGAACATGTGGTGGAATGGCTTTATGTGCGTCTTGTCATGTTTATATTAAATCTGATCATACTTTACCAGATTTAACCCCTTCAGAACAAGCAATGCTTGATGATAATTGGGACTCAAAACCTAACAGTAGATTAGCGTGTCAAATTGGTATTAGTAAGGACATTCATCTACTAAATATTGAGATAGCCCCAGAATCTTAAGTTAATTTTTTAAATTTTCAGGTATTTTACAAACAGGGATTGATTGCATTTTATGTCCATTTACATAGTGATGATGATTATAAATTTCCAAAACTTTAATTTGTCTATCACTTAATGTTATTTTATCTGAATTATCTAAATATTTCATTGCCCACTCTAGCTCATCATAAGATGCGCCTAACTGATCTTCATCTGTTCTATCGTCTTCCCATAAGCCATCAGTAGGCAAAGCACTTTGGATACTCTCAATGATGTTTAGGTGTTTTGCTATTTGGAAAACTTCTGATTTATATAAATCAGCTATTGGAGAAATATCTACTCCGCCGTCTCCATATTTCGTATAAAATCCTACGCCAAAATCCTCAACTTTGTTTCCAGTTCCAGCTACTAAATATTTTTTGTTAGAAGCAAATAAATAAAGATTAGACATTCTAATTCTGGACCGTAAGTTAGCCATTGATAAGTTATCTTGAATTTCTGATGGAAGATTTTTAGAATAAGAATTAAAAATTTCTGTCAAGTCAACTTCTTGGCCTTTTACATTAGAAAAAGTATTCTCTAACCATTTAATATGTTCGTTACTTCTAGTAAATTGGGTAGACTTCTGAAAAATTGGCATATTTAACACAAGAGTTGGAAATCCAGTTTTAGCACAAAGGGTTGAAGTAACCGCTGAATCAATTCCTCCTGAAACTCCAACAACGAATCCATCTAATCCAGATTTTTCAAGATATTTATGTAGCCATTTGACAATAAATATTTCAGTTTTTATAACATTCATTATGTAAAAATAATAAGCTTGTATAATGAAAAAAAATTGTTGAATAAGTATTAAAAAAGAACACCAAAAGATAAAACAATATTTCCAGGTATTGCTTTAGCGTCTACTGCATTGAAAATACCTTTAGACGTTTCTTCTCTTAAAAAAGCTTCATTTTCAGGTCTAGTCAAAAGATTATTAACAAAATAATTCCAATTTAGTTGGAAAAATATTGAGGTGTTTCCAGAAAGATTGTACTCAGCACCTGCTCCTAAATTCAATCCAATACGAATTGGTTGAGTAGATTTATCAGCATTAATATCAAGTATGTATAGTTTTTGGTTAAGATTTAAAGAATTTGAAAAGCTAGAGTCAGATTGATTATAATCTAATGGTTTTATTTCATCGTCTACTAAAGCTTTTGTTTTAAAACCTAAGGTAGCTCCAAATTCGCCGTAATATGTGAAATACCCTATTTCATTAGTTTTTAATTTCAAAATTACAGGAATATTAACATAATTAACTTTAAACTTCCTGTTATAAAGTTGATATAAATCACCATCAGGTGGATTGTTACCATCCCAATTAACATAATTTTCAGAAGCATCTAGAACAAAATAAGTCTCCTTCGCCAGGGTTAAATCGGAATTATAATAGTTTAGACCAGCTTTAAAAGTAGATAGATTTATCCCCGTCCTTAGAGAAGTATTGGTGTTGAAATTTATTTCTATATCAAAGCCCCATCCAAATCCTAAACCCAAAGGTCCTTGTGAATATTTTTTTCCATCAATTGGAGATAGCCATCCTAAAGATCCTTGTCCATACAATCCAAATCGAAGTTTTCTAAATTCGGAGGATTCAACAATGGGATCATTATTTTTAGACTGACCAAATAAAAGTAAGGGTAAAAAAAAGAATATTAGATAGAATAACTTGTTCATTAGAATATATTTATACAAACATAAAATATTTTTAACGAACAAATTTTACTTTTACAGAAGCTTTGAAAAAAACTACTAAATATTGCCAAATTATTATATTATTTTTCTTCTTTAGTTCGTGTAAAACCAATAATAAAGAAATTAAACTTTCTGGAAATGTAGAAACTTTTGAAGTAATTAGATTAGATCAGGTTCTATCCAAAAATATTGACCAGGTTCATGAAGTTTATCTTAATTACCCTGAACTCTATAAAAACTTTTATACCAATATGATTAGAGCTGGTGAAAAAGAAGAAATTTTAGTCTCCAAATTACCAAAAGAAACTGCTGATAAACTTAAATTATTTATCAATGACAGTATTATATCAAATATTCTTGAAGAAGTTCAATTAGAATTTCCTGATTTTAAATACTATAATGAAGAAATATCTAAAGGATTGAATAGATATGAATCATTGTTTGGTGTCTCCTACCCAAAAAATAAAATTGGCACTTTTTTTTCTTTATTTAATGCAGATGTTCATGAGTTTGATTCGATTATTTGGATTGGACTAGATATGTATTTAGGACCAAAAAATGAAATTACTAATCTTATTCCTACTGAGTCACTTCCTCAATATGTTAAAAATAAAATGGATAAAAAATATATTGTTTCTGACGTTATATTTGGATATTTAATGACACATAATCCTCAATACATGGGAGATGATTTACTTAGTAAATTACTTTCTTATGGAAAAACTGCCTACTTAATGAATTTGTTACTTCCAGATGAAGATCCTGAAAATAAATTTAGATATAATAGCAGTGAACTAAAATGGTGTGAGGAAAATGAAAAATATATATGGCAGTATATTATCGATCAAGAAATTTTATATGAAAAAGATTTTAATAAAATAAGTTATTTTTTTAATCCTGGTCCCTTCACTAAAAATTTTGGGAAAGATTCTCCTGCATACATTGGCATTTGGTTAGGTTATCGAATTATTCAAGACTACGCTAAAAAGACCAATCTTGACATTAGTGAAATTTTAAATGAGAAAAACAGTCAAAAAATACTAAGTACATATGAGCCAAAATAAATCACTAAAAAAAGAAAAATTTTCGATAGATGTATTAATGGATGAAAATTTAATACCCGAAGATCTTCAGTGGAATTCCTCCCAAGGAAATGGACAAAGTGAAAAAGCATCAGCTGCATTAATTTATCTTTGGAACGCTCAAAAAAATGAGACCTTCAGTCTTGATCTGTGGACTAAAAAAATGTCTATTGAAGAAATGAATAAAATGATGTTTCAAACAATAATGACGCTTGCTAATAGCTATGAAAAAGCTACTAGTGAAGACCAACTAGCTAATGCCATGAGAGATTTTGGGGAGTTTTTTGGTGAAAAAACAGAAATTTTACCAAAGAGTGGGAAATTTGACGGAAATGGGAAAAGATAAATTAAAAAGATTTTCTCAATTAAAAACATTTAAAAATGTTATTCAACCCCAAGCTAATTATTACTCTTCAGATGACCCAATAAAAGGAAATTGGTGCGATATTTTTGAGAATAAAAATCCAATAATTATAGAATTAGGTTGCGGTGCAGGAGAATATACTATTGGTTTATCTCGACTTTTTCCTAAAAACAATTTTATTGGAGTTGATATAAAAGGAGCTAGGCTTTGGAAAGGGGCCAAGATAGCAGAAGATGAAAAATTACTCAATGTTCGATTTCTTAGAACCAAGATAGATTTTATTAGTAAATTTTTTGCTGAAAATGAAATTGATGAAATTTGGTTAACATTTTCAGATCCTCAGCCAAAGAAGCCAAGAAAAAGATTAACATCAAAATTATTTATTAATAGATTCAGTGTCATTTTAAAGAACAACGGACTTATACATTTAAAAACTGATAGTGATTTACTATATCAGTTTACAAAAGATGAAATCATAAATCATAATTATTATTTAAAAAAAGACATAAAAAATATTTATAACCATACATTTAAAAATAACACTTCATTAAAAGAAATTCTTTACTTAAAAACTTTTTACGAAAAAAAGTGGCTTCAAAAACAAAAATCAATTAAATATCTTTCTTTCCATCTAGGTTCGAAAAAAAATAGATACAATATTAGTAAATTCAAACTATGAAATATTTTTTCATAATTGTCTCCTTAATTATATGTGATATATCGTTACAAGCACAATTATTCCAAGATGCTGGAGCGATTAGCACTTCGATGGCGGGATTAAATACAAATAATAATAATGTTTGGAGTGTAAATAATAATATTGGTCAACTTTCAAAACTTGAAAATGCCACAATAAGCATTAGTAGCTTTCAACCTTTTTTAATCAAAGATTTCACCACTTCTAATATTGTATTAGGGATACCGGTGGGTGATGGAGCCTTTGGATTTAATTACTCAAATTCGGGAAATAAATATCTGCAAATGCACAATTTAGGTATTGGATATTCAAAAAAACTGGGAAGTAATTTTCATAGCGGAATAAAAATTAACTATTCTATCATTAATGCTGGTGACTTTTATAATAAACGTGCAATTTGGAATGCTGATTTAGGAATGTCTGCCTCTCTTTCAAAAGAACTTGAGTTAGGCGTGACAATAAAAAATGCGACTTTATCTAAAATAGCTAATTATAATAATGAAAGATTGACCACTAGTTTTCAGATAGGAGCTAGTTATCATTTTTCAAAAGATTTAATTGTTCAAACTGGATTAGAAAAAAATATTAATTATCCGGCTTCATTTTTGGCAGCAATTAATTATAAACCCAATGAAAAAATAATTATAAATGGTGGTATAGCTTCTAACCCAAGTCTAGCTGCTTTTGGAATCAGTCTTATTCAAAATAAATTTATTTTAAGTTTTGCAACCCAATTGCATCAATATCTAGGTTGGAGTCCGGATATATCTATTATTTATCAATTTAAGTAATTATTGAGATTTAAAATAAAATATTGTCTGTCTGTTCTTTTATTATCAATGACTATTGTAAAAGCACAGAATCCAATTTCAAATCAAAAAATCAATTTAATATCCTCTTCTTCATATAAGGAAATGAAGAAGCAATATATCATTGAGCAGACCATTGAAAATATTGCAGAGAATAATGAAGACGAAAATATAGATTATACTACTCTATTTGATCAACTTAATTTTTATTATGAACATCCCATTAACTTAAATCAAAAGGAAATAAAATTTGATTTAGAGCAGTTAATGATTCTTGATCAATTTCAAATAAAATCTTTAATCAATCATAAAGTAACCTATGGGAAGTTTTTAAATATTTATGAACTTCAAGCAATAGACGATTTTAGTTCAAATGTTATAAGAAAAATATTACCATTCATAACCATAAATGAAAATTTTAATTCTACTCATTTATCATTATCTGAGATGCTGAAAAAAGGAAAAAATGATATGTTTTTCAGATACTCTAGAGTTGTAAATCCTACAAGTGGCCAAATTGAATTAGATGACAGTTCTTGGCTCAGTTCTCCAAACAGTAAAAGTCTAGGTTCTGCTGATAATTTGTATATGCGTTACCGTTTTAAATATCAAAAGCATTTAAGTTTTGGTATTACTACTGAAAAAGATGCCGGAGAAACAGTATTAGGCAATCCGTTGGCAGAGGATTTGTTCGAAACTTCAACTCCAAGAGGATTTGATTTTTATTCTGCGCACTTTTTTTTAAAAGATGTAGGTAAAATTGATGTATTTACTATCGGAGATTACCATATTCAACTAGGCCAGGGTCTAACTTTCTGGTCTGGTCTTGCTATGGGAAAATCATCTAATATTATGAGTTTGAAAAGAAGTGCTATTGGTATCAAGCCCTATTCATCAATTGATGAAAACCAGTTTTTAAGAGGCAGTGCTTTTTCAATAAAAATGAAACAATTTAAATTGTTAGCATTTGGATCTAAAAAAAAATTGGATGCTAATATTATTGAAGACTCTTCTGCTCAGGATGGTTCCCTAGTTGTAAGTAGTTTTCAAGCATCTGGAATTCATAGTACACTTGGAGAACTCAAAGATAAGGATGCTATTGAGGAAAATATTATTGGTGGAGAATTATTATATGAAAATAAGTTTATGACTCTTGGCTTAATTAGTGCTTATACAAAATATAATGGATCTTTAGAAAGACAATTAAGTACTTACAATCAATATGAATTTAATCAAAATACCAACTTGGTTAATGGATTTCATTACAGCATTGTAAAGAGAAATATCAACTTATATGGTGAAACTAGTAGAAGTAATAATGGTGGAATAGCCCATCTTCATGGACTAATGGCTTCTCTACATCCAAGGCTTGGAATATCTATTCTTTATAGAAAATATGGTAGGGATTATCAATCATCATTTTCAAATGCCATAAGTGAAGGAAGCAGACCCATTAATGAAGAGGGTCTTTTTACAGGACTAAATTTCAAAATAAATAACCATTGGGAAATTTCATCTTATTTTGACCAATTTCAATTTCCTTGGATGAAATACCAAGTTAACCAACCAAGTACTATTGGTATAGATGGTTTTTTTCAAATTTTATATCATCCATCAAAAAAATTAAATATTTATGCTCGAATAAGACATAGAGAAAAACCCTATAATTCTTATGAAAAACTTTCTAGGGATATTACGAATGTTTCTAATATAGATCAATGGAATTTTAGGTTAAATATTAATGCATCAATCACAGAGTCTATAAGGATACGTAATAGAATAGAATTGAGCTTCTATGATAGGCTTGGACTGCCTTCAGAAAATGGAATCTTAGTTTTACAGGACGTTACTTATAAACCAAAGGAAAGTAAGTTTTCTTTTACAGCCAGATTTGCACTTTTTGATACAGATTCATATAATTCTCGAATATATAGCTACGAAAATGATGTATTATACTATTTCAGAATACCAGCATATTATTTTCAAGGAGCAAGAACATATGTAACTACAAGGTATCAATTTAAAAAAGGAATAGATTTATGGATTAGGTGGGGAAATTGGATGTATACCAATAGAAATACTATTGGTTCTGGACTTAACGAAATAAATGGGTCTTCAAAGACAGATATAAGAGCCCAATTAAGATTTCAATTTTAAAATTCAGAATATATTTTATTTAATGTTTTACTTGGACACATGGCTGCTTTAGTTAGTTCATCATCTGTCAAATAATATCCATCAATGTTATGTTCTTTATTTTGGGTTTCAATTAATTCGTCATTTATTACTTTTTCATTGATGGTTAAGTAATTAAAAATTTTGGTGAAAAAATTTGCCAACTCAATATCTTCTGTTTGCTTTGATAATAACTCTGACCAATAAAATGCGATATAAAAATGACTTCCTCTGTTGTCAAGACCTCCTAATTTTCTAGTGGGAGATTTATTTTCTAATAATAATTTTTCAGTAGCCTTATCTAAAGTTTCAGCTAGTATTTTACATTTTTTATCATGGTATTTTTCAGATAAATGTTCCAATGACACCCCTAAAGCTAAAAATTCTCCCAAGGAGTCCCACCTTAAATAACCTTCACTGACAAACTGCTGAACATGTTTTGGAGCAGAACCCCCAGCTCCAGTTTCAAAAAGACCTCCACCGTTCATCAATGGAACAATTGATAACATTTTAGCACTGGTCCCTAATTCAAGAATAGGAAAAAGATCCGTGAGATAATCTCTTAATACATTTCCAGTAACAGAAATGGTGTCTAACCCTTTTTGAATTCTTTCTAATGAAAAATTAGTAGCATCTTTAGGAGAGAGGATACGAATATCTAAATTTTTAGTATCAAAGTCTAGTAAATATTTATTTACTTTTTTTATTATTTCTCTATCATGAGATCGGTTGATGTCAAGCCAGAAGACTGCTGGATTTTTAGTTGCACTAGCTCTTGAAACTGCTAGTTTCACCCAATCTTTAATTGGAGCATCTTTTACTTGACACATTCTAAAGATATCACCCTTGCCTACAGCTTGTTCAATAAGAACTTTGTTATTTGAGTCAACGACTTTGACTTTTCCTTTATTATTTAATTGGAATGTTTTATCATGAGATCCATATTCTTCGGCCTTTTGAGCCATTAAACCGACATTTGACACACTTCCCATAGTAGTTGGATCAAATGCGCCATTAGATTTACAAAAATCTATAGTTGCTTGGTATATATCTGCATATGAACGGTCTGGTATAACGGCTTTAACATCTTGTAACTCGCCAGCCTTATTCCACATTTTACCAGAGCTTCTAATCATAGCCGGCATAGAAGCATCAATTATCACATCACTAGGAACATGAAGATTAGAGATTCCCTTTTCAGAATTAACCATTGCTAAATCTGGATTTGAATCATGAAGTTTATTAATATCAGAAAGTATTTTGGTTTTAATATCAGAACTTAAAGTATTTAATTTATTAAATAAATCTCCAGATCCATTATTAACATCGACACCAATTTTATCTAACTCATCTTCATATTTTTCGAAAATTTCTTTATAAAAAACCTCTACACATTTTCCAAAAATAATAGGATCTGAAACCTTCATCATAGTAGCTTTCATGTGCAGTGAGAATAATATACCTTTATTTTTTGCATCTAAAATTTGGTGATTGAAGAATGTCTTTAAGCTTTCAATATTCATTACTGAAGTATCAAAAATTTCACCTTTTAGTATGGTGATATCATTTTTCAAAGTTTCTTGTTCACCATTATTACTCTCAAATACTATACTAACTGTTTGGTCATCAATTGATGTTAGTGAAATTTCTGTACTATAGAAATCACCAGATTTCATGCTAGAAACATGAGTTTTTGAGTCGCTAGACCAATCGCCCATAGAATGAGGATTATTTTTAGCATAATTCTTTACTGCTTTTGGTGCTCTTCGATCCGAGTTTCCTTCTCTTAGAACTGGATTTACTGCACTTCCCTTGATACGGTCATATTTAGATTTTATTTCTTTTTCGAGGTTAGAATTGGGTTCATCAGGATAATTAGGAATTAGATATTTTTTGGATTGTAATTCTTTAATAGCAGATTTTAACTGAGGAATGGATGCACTTATGTTTGGAAGCTTAATAATATTAGCTTCTGGATTTTTAGCTAATTCACCTAAAAATGATAAATCATCTTCTACAATTTGAGTTTCTGTTAAATAACTTGGGAACTGGGAAAGAATTCTAGCAGCCAAAGAAATGTCTTTTAATTGAACGGAGATATTGGCACTTTTAGTAAACAACTTAACTATTGGTAAAAAAGAATTTGTAGCCAAAGCGGGCGCCTCATCTGTTTTAGTGTAATAAATTATTTTACTAGAGTTCATATGACTGACAATTAAATATTAAAAAATGAAAACAAAGAAACAATAAAACATCTATTTTAAAGCATATTTTTTTAAATCTGTTAAACTTCCTTTAAATAAATCTAAATCTACAGGACCTTTTATACCGTCCACAGAACCATTATCTGAAAACTGCCACATTATCCATTTTTTATTAAGAATTGGATTCAAAACTTTGTTATAATTCGCCACCCAGAACAAATAGTTGTTAAAGTTAAGTTTAAGATAATCATTATAAAAATGGGCACCAGAGTAAATAATTGGTTTAACTCCAAAATGATTTTCTACTAATCTTAGCCAATTTGAAATTCCTTTAATTAGATTTTCTGTGCTTTGAACATTACTTATTTTTTCAATATCCAATACCGGAGGAAGGTCTCCTGGTTGTAATTTGACATTTTTAATAAAGTTATGAGCTTGTAAGATAGAATTTTCGTTAGGTCTAAAATAATGATAAGCTCCTCTTAAAATCTTATTTTTTTTTGATTCTCTCCAGTTAGATGTGAAAAAATTATCTCTATGATTTTTTCCTGCAGTTGCTCGGATTATCACATAATCAATTTTATTTCCTCCGTTAATACTTTTAACATTTTCCCATGATATTATCCCTTGATATTGAGAAATATCAATACCATAAATATAATCTCCCATAGGGACTTTAGGTGGGTAAAAAACTTTATTAAATATTTTTTTATAATGATTAAAAAAGGAAGGAGTCTCTAAAAAGTCATATCCAAAATAAACAATATTGAATATCAATAAAATGAAAAACCATTTTTTATAACGATTTTTTTGCTGTTTTTTAGACATTCAAAAATTTGAAGTCTTTTCCTGGGAAATGAGCAGATTCTCCAAGTTGCTCCTCAATTCTGAGTAATTGATTATACTTAGCCATCCTATCAGACCTTGATGCAGAACCAGTTTTTATTTGGCCTGTGTTTAGAGCTACTGCTAAATCTGCAATTGTATTATCTTCTGTTTCACCACTCCTATGACTCATGACAGAGGAATATCCGTTACTAGAAGCTAATGAAACTGCTTCAATAGTCTCTGTTAAAGTACCGATTTGATTCACTTTAATTAAAATTGAATTGGCAATATTTTCATTAATTCCTTTTTGAAGTCTTTTAGTGTTCGTTACAAAAAGATCGTCTCCTACTAATTGACACTTTTGACCAATGGCTTCACTTAGTGACTTCCAACCACTCCAATCATCTTCTGCCAATCCATCTTCAATGGAAATAATTGGATACTTGTTGGCCCAATTTTTCCAAAAACTAACCAATTCATCCGAACTCATTACATCTCCAGTTGATTCAAATGTATATTTTTTCGTTTTATTTGAATAAAATTCAGATGCTGCCGCATCAAGGGCTATCCACATATCTTCACCAGGTTTGAACCCAGCAGATTCAATGGCTTTTAGTACAACTTCAATTGCCTCGTCATTGGAACCCAGACCGGGTGCAAATCCACCCTCATCACCAACGTTAGTAGACATTCCTCTACTTTTTAAAACACTTTTAAGATGATGAAAAACTTCTGTACCCATTCTCAAAGCTTCACTGAATGATTCTGCTCCAAAAGGCATTACCATAAACTCTTGAATATCAATTTTATTATCAGCATGTGAGCCACCATTTAGTATATTCATCATGGGAACAGGGAGAATGTTAGCTTTAACACCTCCAATATAACTGTACAAAGAAATTCCAGTTTCTGAAGCTGCTGCTTTAGCACAAGCTAAAGAAACTCCTAGAATAGCATTAGCGCCCAATTTTGATTTATTCTCAGTTCCGTCCATTTGAATCATTAATCTATCAATATCACCTTGATTCAATACATGCATTCCTCTTAATTCTTCAGCCAATACATTATTTACATTATCTACAGCTTTAAGGACCCCTTTACCCATATATATTCCCTTATCTAAATCTCTTAACTCCACAGCCTCATGAATTCCGGTAGATGCACCAGATGGAACTGCGGCTCTTCCAAAACCACCTTTTGAGGTAAAAACATCAACTTCTAAAGTAGGATTTCCTCTTGAATCTAAAATTTGTCTTGAATGTATATGTTCTATTGCTCCCATTGTTTTTAAAAAAAGTATTAATTATTATTTTTAATATTATCTATAAATTGATCAAATAAATATCTTGAGTCATTAGGTCCTGGAGATGATTCGGGGTGATATTGTACAGAAAAAGCTTTTTTACCAATAATTGAAATCCCAGCTACTGTATGATCATTTAAATGTAAATGTGTTAGTTCTATACCAGAGTGATTATCAACTTCGTCTCTTTTAACTACAAAGCCATGATTTTGTGAGGTTACTTCACATTTATTGGTAATTAAATTTTTTATAGGATGATTGATTCCTCTGTGACCATTATGCATTTTTTCTGTAGAAAGGCCTTGGGATAGTGCTAATATTTGGTGCCCCAAACAAATTCCAAAAATTGGATAATCTAATTCAACTAATTCTTTGACTACTCTAATAGAATTTTTCAGTGGTTCTGGATCTCCTGGCCCATTTGATAGCATAATTCCATCTGGATTAAATGATTTAATCTCATCTATAGATACATTAAAAGGAAAAACTTTAACCAAACAGTCTCGTTCAACCAAACATCTGATAATATTTTTTTTAACCCCAAAATCAATTAAAGCTACTTTATATTTTCCTTTTCCAGACTCATAAGAATTAGTAGTAGAAACTTTTGATGCCAATTCTAAACCCTTCATCTCAGGTGCTTTTTTAAGTAGCTCGTTTAATTGTTCTTGAGACTTTCCATCAGATGATATTATGGCATTTTGGGCGCCATTTTCTCTAATATGGCTTATTAGTGCTCTTGTATCAACATCTTTTATACCAACTACATTATCTTTTAATAAAAAATCATTTAAAAGTTCGTTATCATCTCCGTATCTTGAAAAATGATGGGCAAATTTCTTTACAACAAGACCTTTTATTTGAGAGGAATTAGATTCAATTTCAAATTTATTAGCTCCATAATTTCCTATATGTGCATTAGCCATAGTGATTATCTGTCCATGATATGAAGGATCAGTGAAAATTTCTTGGTAACCACTCATTCCAGTATTAAAAGCTATTTCTCCTGTTACAGTTCCTAATTTACCACAAGACTTACCACTAAAAGAAGTTCCGTCAGAAAGAACTAGAACTGCATTTATATTTTTTGAATCCACTTTACAAAAATATATTTTAGATTAAAACTTTTACCATTTTTTTTTACAAAAAAAAAGGTAGTTATTAACTACCTTTTAAAATTGAGTAAAATCATTTTTTGTCTCCCTCTTTAGGAGGAGGTGCAGACTTATCGTCATCGTTTTTTTCTTCAGAATTTTCAGGCTCTGCTTTTGTAGTATCCATTTTGACATCTTCTTGAGGTGGATTCTCATCTTTAAGAAACTCGGGGCTTTCTTCAATAATCTCAACATCCTCAATAACATCATTACTTTCTGCTGGCTTAGAAGCTGCAGTTGAGGTTTTTTTACCACCTCTTCTTCTTGTTTTCTTCTTTTTAGTTTGGTCTTTAGTTAACAGATCATTGAAATCTACCAACTCAATCATGGCCATTTCAGCATTATCTCCTAAACGATTGTTAAGCTTAATTATTCTCGTATATCCTCCAGGCCTATCATTTATTTTAGGGGCAACATCTCTAAAAAGAACTGAAGAGGCATCTTTATTTTTTAGATAGCTGAATACTATTCTCCTATTATGAGTTGTATCTTGTTTTGATTTTGTAATAAGAGGCTCAACATACTTTCTTAAAGCTTTAGCCTTAGCTAAAGTTGTGTTGATTCTTTTGTGTTCTATAAGTGAGCAAGCCATGTTTGATAACAACGCACTTCTGTGGGCTGTTTTACGACTCAAATGATTTGTTTTTTTCCCGTGTCTCATAACATATTATTTAAAACGTAGAAATTTTAATTAATCTCTATCTAATTTATACCTCGAAACATCCATACCAAAAGATAATCCCTTTGATTCAATTAAATCATCAAGTTCTGTAAGAGATTTTTTTCCAAAATTTCTAAACTTCAATAAATCATTTTTATTGTAGGCAACCAACTCTCCTAAAGTTTCAACATCTGCTGCCTTTAAACAATTTAATGCTCTAACCGAAAGATCCATATCAACAAGTCTTGTTTTTAATAATTGCCTCATGTGAAGAGAAGTTTCATCAAATTCTTCTGTTTCAGACTTTTCATCCTCATCTAGTGTAATTTTTTCATCAGAAAATAACATAAAGTGATGTATTAAAATTCTAGCAGCTTCTTTTAAAGCTTCTTTAGGATGAATTGAACCATCAGAATCAATATCAAAAATTAATTTTTCATAATCAGTTTTTTGCTCAACACGGAAGTTTTCAATAGTATATTTAACATTTCTGATTGGGGTGAAAATAGAATCAGTAAAAATAGTTCCTACAGGTGCATTTTCGGTTTTATTTTCTTCTGCAGGGACGTATCCTCTGCCCTTAACGATTGTCAGTTGAATATTTAATTTAACTGATTTTTCCATGTGACATATTACATGATCAGTA
>NTKH01000015.1 GCA_002457645.1 Bacteroidetes bacterium MED-G20 | reverse complement strand
CAAAAAAAACTAAATGTCCATCACTATCTAATAATTCCAAATCTTTTTTAAAAGTATGACCACCAACTGAATTAAATATTGCACTTATTTTTTGATTCTTAATTATATTTAAAACTTCTTTAGAGTAATTATTATTTATATGATTTATGGGAAAATCTACTCCATTTTTTTTTAAATAGGATGTTTTAGAACTTGTTCCAGTAAGTCCGATAATTTGGCAATTTATTAGCTTTGCAAGCTGTGTTAAAGCAGTGCCAACTCCTCCAGAAGCAGAATGAATTAATACAAAATCATTATTAGTTAAACTTGTTTTTTTTATGGCTAAATGGGCGGTACAATATTGGGTTGCAAGAGCTAGGGCGTGTCCATTTGAGACTTGGTCATGAATCTCAATAATTCCTTTTATCGATGCCACTGAATATTCAGCATATCCTCCAAATCTGGTCATTGCCAAAACTCTTTTTCCTATTAAATGCTCATTAGAATTTGCATTTACCTTCTCTATTATTCCAACAACTTCATATCCTAAAATGGCTGGTAAATTAGGTGCAGCTCTGTAAAGCCCTTTTCTTGCCATTACATCTGCAAAATTAATTCCAAAGGCTTGGACTTTAATTAAAATACTATCCCTACTTTTTAATGAAGGAATTGGTATTTCATTGGTTTGAAATGCTGTGTGAGCATCTCCATATTTAATTAATTGAATAGCTTTCATCTTAAAAAAAAGTATTTAAATCATTGTTCTTTTCATACCCTTCATCTACTAATAATTTGGGTTGTTCAGATGCTTCAACAGCTAAATAATCACATTTTTCATTTTGAGGATGTCCAGCGTGTCCTTTCACCCAATTAAAAGACACGTTGTGTTTTTTATAAATAATTAAAAACCTTTTCCATAAATCAGCATTTTTTTTCCCCTTAAAATGTTTTTTTTCCCATTGAAACACCCATTTTTTTTCTATCGAATCCACCACATATTTAGAGTCTGAATAAACTTCTACTTTGCTGTTAATATTTTTTAATTGTTCTAAGCCTATAATTACAGCTAACAGTTCCATTCTATTATTAGTTGTATATCTAAATCCTTGAGAAATTTCCTTGTAATATTTTCCTGCAATTAAGACCACTCCAAATCCTCCTTTCCCTGGGTTGCCTTTAGCAGAACCATCAGTATAAATATTGATTTTCATTAAGAACTAGGGTTTAGCTCTTCCCCACATAATTTGCAAAAAACAGCATCATCTTCATGCTCATCTAAAGAACAAGAACGACAAGATTGAGTATTAAGTGAAATTTTAGATAGCTCAACTGAGATCAGTCCGGTTGGTACAGCTATAATTGAGTAGCCTAAAATCATAATAATAGAAGCAAAAAATTGTCCTAATGGAGTTTGTGGAGCAATATCTCCATATCCAACTGTGGTTAAAGTAACTATTGCCCAATAAATACTTCTTGGAATCGAAGTAAAACCATCTTTTGGATCTTCTAACATATAAATTATGGTTCCCATCAGAACTGCAATTGAAACGACAATAAACAAAAAAATGATTATTCTTTGCTTACTCGCAATAAATGCTTTTTTTAAAGCCGCTGCTTCTTTGACATATCTTATCAATTTTAAAATTCTAAAAATTCTTATCAATCGAATAGTTCTAATATTTTTAATAGAGGAAATATTATTGGCTCCAAGTCCTAAACCAATAAATGAAGGGATCAAAGACAACAAATCGATTACTCCATAAAAACTAAATATATATTTAAGGGGGTTTTTAACAGAATATATCCTAAGAAGATATTCAGCAGAAAACAATATTGTAAAAAACCATTCAAGAATGTCAAATAACCATGCCCACTTAAGCCGATAAGGCTCAACACTTTCTAACATGACCACTGTTACACTTAATAAAATCATTACTAACAAGAGGATATCAAATAGCTTACCCATAGGAGTATCGGCTTCAAATATTATCTCATGTATTTTTGATTTGACTTTATTCATCTAAAAAAGAACGTATAATTCTTGGATAATTTAACAATTCTAGCTGATTTATTTTAGTTTTTAGAGAAATTATGGTTTCTGATTCATCAATAAGAATTTTATTTTGTGATATTATTTCTCCTTCATCATAATTTTCATTCACAAAATGAAAAGTAATACCCGTTTCTTTTTCTTTATTTTTTAAGACTTCTTTGTGAATATGGTCTCCATACATTCCTTTTCCTCCATATTTAGGTAAAAGTGATGGATGAATATTAATAATTTTTCCATTGAATTGTGAAATAAATTCTTCAGGTATTTTAAGAAGAAATCCAGCTAAAACTATTAATTCAATTCTATTATTATTTAACTTATCAACTAATTTATTGGTATTAGTTAAATCCAATTTTTTAAAGGTTAAAAGTGGAATATTGTAACTTTTAGCATGATTAATGGCTCCAGATTTAAGATTATTTGTTGCAATAAATAAAATATTTACCTTTTTATTATCACTAAAACAACTTAAAATATTTTCAACATTTGTCCCTTTCCCCGAAGCAAATAAAGCTATATTCATTCTTTGTTTTTTCGAAATATAGACATAGATTAATTGTTATTCAACTATAATTGTTGAATAAGTTTAAAGTAAAGTATTTTGTTGAATAAAGGAAAAGTTATTTATTTGCACTGCAAACAATTAAAAAAAACGATATGTCAGACGTAAAATCTAAAGTTATATCTATTATAGTTGATAAGTTAGGAGTTGATGAAGCGGAAGTAGCCGCTGAATCCAGCTTTACAAATGATTTAGGAGCAGATTCCTTAGACACAGTAGAGTTAATTATGGAATTTGAAAAAGAATTCAATATTGCTATTCCGGACGAACAAGCTGAAAACATACAAACAGTTGGTGAAGCAATAAAATATATTGAAGAGAATAAATAGCTCTTTAATACACGTCTCAAAGTTATATTTATGGAAATAAAACGAGTTGTCATTACTGGAATGGGAGCTTTAACTCCTTTGGGGAATACAGTAGACGAATACTGGAAGAGCTTAGTTGGAGGTAAAAGCGGAGCGGAGCCTATTACCAAGTTTGATGCCAGTTTATTCAAAACTCAATTTGCATGTGAAGTCAAAAACTTCGATCCGCTAGATATAATGAATCGAAAAGAAGCAAGAAAACTAGATTTATTTTCAATTTATGCTCTTGCCACCTCTGGTGAAGCCATTATAGATTCCGGTATAGATTTAGAAAAAGTAAATCTTAATAGAGCTGGTGTGATCTGGGGTTCAGGAATCGGAGGAATGAAAACATTTCAAGAGGAGTGTTTTAACTTTAAGGATGGAGATGGATCTCCAAGATTTAATCCTTTTTTTGTCCCAAAAATGATTGTCGATATAGCTGCTGGTCATATTTCCATGAAATATGGATTGCAAGGTCCTAATTATGTTACCGTTTCTGCATGTGCTTCATCAAATAATGCAATTATTGATTCTTTAATGCTTATCCAATTAGGTAAATCAGACTTTATAGTCACTGGAGGTTCTGAAGCGGGAGTAAATATTACTGGAATTGGTGGATTTAATGCACTGAAAGCTCTTTCTACAAGAAATGATGATCCTAAATCTGCTTCAAGACCATTCGATGCAAATAGGGACGGATTTGTTCTTGGAGAAGGTTCAGGGTGTTTAATTTTAGAAGAATTAGAACACGCAAAATCAAGGGGAGCAAAAATTTATGCTGAAGTAGTTGGAGCGGGTCTAACTGCTGATGCGCATCATATTACCGCTCCGCATCCTGAAGGATTAGGAGCAATAAATGCAATGAGATTAGCACTAGAAGACGCAAATATGAAACCGGAAGAGATTGATTATATCAATGTTCATGGAACATCTACACCCCTTGGAGATATTGCTGAAACTAAAGGAATCAAAGAAGTTTTTGGTGAACATGCTTACCATCTAAATATAAGTAGTACAAAATCAATGACTGGTCATCTTTTAGGGGCTGCAGGTGCTATTGAGGCTATTGCATGCGTAAAAGCTATAGAAAATAATATAATTCCACCTACAATTAACTTTGAGACTGAAGACGAAAATATTGATTATAAACTAAATTTAACTCTAAATAAATCTGAGAAAAG
Organism: Bacteroidetes bacterium MED-G20; assembly: GCA_002457645.1. GTDB lineage: Bacteria > Bacteroidota > Bacteroidia > Flavobacteriales_D > Parvicellaceae > MED-G20. Next base: position 23,144 of record NTKH01000015.1, on the reverse strand, counting down.
AACTGTAAATGCTGCTCTTAGCAACACTTTTGGCTTTGGCGGGCACAATACTTCCATTATTATAAAAAAATATAATGCTTAAATTTCTTTTCAAAAAAAAGAAATTATCTAAATTATCAGTCAAATTTGAATCTTTTTTAAACTCTAAACTAGGCATAAAACCCTCCAGAGAAGACCTTTATCTAGAAGCCATTACTCACAGTTCTTTCAAAAACATTCAAAATAAAAGTTTTGATAATGAAAGATTAGAATTTCTTGGAGATGCATTCATTTCATTAATTGTAGCCAAATACCTTTTTAAACTATATCCAAAGAAACAGGAGGGTTACTTAACTCAGTTAAGAGCAAAAATTGTTAGTCGAGATCATCTTAATAAACTTGGCTCTTCTATTGGACTGGAAGATTTTATTTTATACCAAAAAAGTGCAAACAATTATAAGTCTTTGATTGGAAATACATTCGAAGCTCTTTATGGAGCGATATTGATAGATTTGGGATTTGAAAAAGCTCAAAAAAGTTTTGAGGAATTTATTTTAAGGCCTCATTTAGATATAGAAAAGATTATTTTAGAGAATCGTGATTATAAAAGTGAATTATTAATTCACTTTCAAAAAAAGGGAATTAAAATTAGTTTTGAGACATTAAAAGATGAAAAATCTAATAACAGTTTACAGTTCATATCTAATATCATTGCTAACAGAAAAAAAATTGGTTTGGGTAAAGGATCTTCTAAAAAAATTGCAGAACAAAGCGCAAGTAAAAATGCTCTTAATGAGATCTAGCCATTTTTAAAAAACCAACTTCCTTTGGTGTTAGAAAACGCCATTTATTTCTAACTAAATCGTCTTTTTGAATCCCAGCAAATTCTATTCTATCTAAATGAAGAAGATGCTTGTCAAAATATTCCATAGATCTTCTTATTACTCTATTTTTTCCAGAGTGGAGAGTGACTATTAATTGAGTTCTATCTGTGCCTTTTCTGCCATACTTTACATGATCATATTTCACTTCTCCATCTTCTAATTGAATTCCATTAAGCATCTCTTTTAAACAGTCAGGGTGGATACTATTTTCTAATTGAATAACGTATTTTTTTTTAACTCCAAAACTTGGATGAGTTAATCGCTTTGTTAAATCACCATCATTTGTCATAAGTAATAGCCCAGTGGTATCCCTATCTAGCCTTCCAACAGGATAAAGTCTTTCAATGCATGCCCCATCAATTATATCCATTACAGTTTTTCTATCGTGAGTATCTTTGACTGTTGCGATGCAATTTTTTGGTTTATTAATCAAAATATACTTAAGTTTTTCTGCTTTAAGTACTTTACCATTATAAGTGACTACATCATCTAATTTAACTTTAGTTCCTAATGCAGTAACCACAACATTATTAATCATTATTTTTCCATCGCTGATAAGAACATCTGCTTCTCTTCTTGAGCAAACACCGGAATTTGAAATGTATTTATTTAATCTAATCAAAAGTTGGAAAGAATATTTCTTTAATATGTGTGAATTTATACGATTTAATAGTTTTTTCTATTAATATCATATCAAATCGAACATCTAAATCAATTTTATTTTCTTTAATAAAAGAATCTGCTGCTGAAATAATTCTTTTTTGTTGACTTTTAGTAATTATTTCACCTAGCTGTTTTAAAGAGTTAGATCTTGTTTTGACTTCAATGAAAACTAGTTCTTCATTATCAATTGCAATTATATCAATTTCATATTTTTTTAACTTCCAATTTCTTTCAACAATTTGATATTTTTTTTTAATTAAGTGATCAACTGCTTTACTTTCTCCTAATAATCCTAATTTTAAGTGTCTGGTTTGCAATTATATTATTTTAATTTTTCTATAAATAAGATACATTTTTTATTTTAAATTTGATATAAATAAAAATCATGAAAAAAATTATTCTTCTTTCAGCTGTGCTTTGTTACAGTTACATTACAGCTCAAATTAAAACTCCTCAGCCTAGTCCTACTGCTACAATAATTCAAAAAATAGGAATTTCTAATGTTACAATCGATTACTCTAGACCTGGAGTGAAAAAAAGAGAGATTTTTGGAGGATTGGTAGCTTACAATGAAATGTGGAGAACTGGAGCTAATAAAGCGACCAAAATAACATTTGAAGAAAATTTTATTTTTGGAGGTGTAAAAGTTAAAAAGGGAAGTTATTCTCTATTTACAATTCCTGGTAAAAAAGAATGGAATATCTTATTAAATCAAGAAACTGAATTGTGGGGTCCAGCGAAATATAACGAAGAAAATGAAGTTGTTCGCATAACTGTTAGTCCTAAAGAGACTAAAGATTTTACCGAATCATTTACCATAGACTTCGGTAATTTTAAGTCTTTTAGTGCTGTGCTTTCTTTAAAATGGGCCAATACTTTAGTAAATATTGAAATAGAATCTATGGCTGCTAAAAAAGTACAAAATAATTTTAAAGAACTTCTCACAAAAGGTCCTTCTGCTAACGATTTTTATAATGGTGCTAAGTTTTTTGCCGATAACACCTCTGAACATGAATTAGCTCTTGAATGGATTAATGTTGCCATTGAGAAAAAACCAAACGCTTTTTGGATGATGTATCATAAAGCAAGAATACTAAGTATATTAGGAAATGATAAAGAGGCCGTTATATTTGCTGAAAAAACCATCAGTATCGCTTCAGAAGCTGAAGACGACTTTGGCTACACTTTTAGATGTAAAAATCTGATAAATGATATAAAGTCTAAGTAGATTGGAATTGATAGATTATTTTTTGAATTATAACTCCAAATAAAACAACCATTAAGCAACCAATAACATTATACCATAAATAGCCCATTTCTAGCCAATGTGGGGCTATTTCATAATGGTTTAATGTGTGGATAATAATTACTAGAATTTCAGCTAGAATAGCACTGTAAAAAACAGCGTTTGATTGAATGTATTTCAAGTAAAAGGCTACAATAAAAATACCTAATATGGTTCCATAAAAGAGAGAGCCTAGTAAGTTTACTGCTTGAATAAGATTTTCAAAAAGTGATGCAGTGGTAGCAAATAAAATTGCTAATACTCCCCATAAAAATGTAAAATATTTTGATGATTTTAAATAGTGAGAATCTTCTTTAGATTGATTTAAAGACCTTTTATATATATCAATTGTAGTAGTTGATGATAAGGCGTTTAGCTCAGAGGCAGTTGATGACATAGCTGCTGAAAACATTACTGCAAATAATAATCCTATAATTCCATGAGGTAAATAATTGATGACATAAGACATGAAGATATAATCTTTGTCATTAGTTTCTGCATCGGGATTGTTTTTCTTCACTATATCTTTTACCTCTAAACTTATCCTATCTAATTTCAATGTGCTGGATTTTAATTTATTTCTCCAAAGCTGTATATCTTTTTGATTATTTTCCTTTTGTGCGTCTAAAAGACCATAAATTTGAATTGATTTTTTTTCATGCAGAGATTTATATTTCTGTTCTAAATCATAGATCCTTTCGGAATAAGCAGAATTCTTAACATTATTTAATTCTACTTTATTAAAAAAAACAGGAGGAGTATTAAATTGATAAAAAACAAAAACCATCACTCCAATAAATAAAATAATAAATTGCATCGGTATTTTTAATAGCCCATTCATCATCAACCCCAACCTACTTTGGGAAAGCGATTTACCGCTTAAATATCGTTGAACTTGGGACTGATCTGTCCCAAAATAAGAAAGAAATAAAAATAGTGCAGCAGTAGTTCCTGTCCAAAAATTATATCTATCATTTAAACTAAAATCAAAGTTTACAAGATTTAGCTTTTCCATTTTTCCTGCTACATGTAAAGCGTCTATAAATGAGATATTTTCAGGTAACATATTTATTACCAAAAAACCTGCTAATACCATTCCTCCCATCATAACAGCCATTTGTTGTTTTTGAGTTTGAGTAACTGCTTTAGTCCCCCCAGATACAGTATAAATAATCACTAAAAACCCAATGAAAATATTGGTCCAAGTTAAATTCCAATTAAGTAAAGTTGATAATATTATAGCTGGAGCATAGATAGTGATTCCAGCTGCTAATCCTCTTTGAACTAGAAACAAAAAAGCAGCTAAAGTTCTTGTTTTTAAATCAAATCTAGTTTCTAAATATTCATAAGCAGTATAAACTTTAAGTCTGTAAAAAATTGGCAAGAAGGTGATAGATAGTATGATCATTGCTATTGGCAATCCAAAATAAAATTGAATAAATCTCATTCCATCACTATATGCTTGACCAGGGGTTGATAAAAATGTAATAGCACTAGCTTGAGTAGCCATAATAGAAATTCCAATTCCCCACCATTTTGCATCATTATTTCCTTTTAAATAGGACTTTAAATCTTTAGCCCCACGAGTTTTCCAAACTCCATAAATGACTATGAAAAATAAGGTGAAAATTAATACAAACCAATCTAATTGACTCATGAGAATAGATGGTTAATCCAGGAAAAAATCAAAATCAGAAATATTAATATAAAGAGTAATAAAAAATACCATCCTCCCCAAGATTTAAATACAGGTGGTTTATCAATTCTATTCATTATTAAGACTGATTATATTGACCAATAATTTATAAGCGCCACTTACTCCTTGGGGAAGTTGTCTAAAAAAAGAAATTCCAGTATAGGTATAATATCCTTTACCATATTTAGCAATAAGTAAAGACCCTTTTTTAGGCTTTTCCCCTCTGTCATTCCAAGAAAAAATAGTTTCATACTCCTTACTCCATCCATTTGGGAAATACAACCCTCTTTCTTGTACCCATGAATCAAAATCTTCTTTTAGTATTTTATTAGGATAATTCATTACTGGATGAGAACTATTAAGAAAGGTAACTGGTGCATCTTCTTGAGTAACTCTGTCTCTTGAAATCTTTATAGGGTAAGGAGAAAAATCTTTTGTTTTTAATCGGTAACTGGTGTTATATTGTACGATAACATTACCTCCTTGCTTGGTATATTCCATTAAAAAAGGAACAATTTTCGAAGACGATTCGTTTACATTAAAAAACCTTACTCCGGTTATAATGACATCATAATTTTTTAATTTATTTAAAGTTAACTCCTCACTACTTAAAAGTTCAATATCGTAATTCAAAATTTTTAAATAGTCTGGAATTAAATCTCCTGCACCCATTAAATAGCCAATTTTTTTTGGCACAATATCTAAGTTTAAATAAGACAATTGAAGCTTAGACTTAGGAAACCATGTTTGTTGTTTAATATGATCATAATTTAAAGTCTTAAAACCAAAAGCTTCTTGACTATTTAATTCAAATTCCAAAAAACCATTCTTTGCTTTTTTTTGTGGTGATATTTGATATTCTAATTCTATTTGCTGGTCTATTTCTTTGAGATTATATTCTTTTGGCCCTATAACTTCCCAACCCTCTGGCTTGATGATGTTTATAGCTCCTGTTTGATCTTTGGTGTGAGCTGTTAAAGTAACAGAGATACTTTGTTTTTTTTGTTCAGAAAATATCATGATATTCTCATTTATATTGGCTGTTACCTTTGGACAAACTATCCAGTTCTTCGTTTGCTCCCCTTTGACTGGATCATTCCACTTAAATATTAATGGCCTTTTATAGTTAATCAGCTGGCCGCCAATTTCTACAGTTATTTCAAATTCAGCTGAAGGGTGATTTTCTGAATTTCCTATTAAAGAAAAAGAATCAAAATTGTAGGACCCTTTAGATGGTGAATTTAGCAACCAAAAAGGTTGACTAATTGGGATTGTCTTGGGTATATTGGTTTTATTATTAAGGTTCAAAACATGATTTTCTTTTAGTGTTTTTTCATATTTTTTATAAAATTTTAAGTCTCTACATGCTATAGATTTTAATTGCATTTTTAAGTTACTTCTATTAACTATTTCTAAAGTAAATGACACCGAATCTCTTGCTGTTTTTTTAGAACTTAATGTGGTCATTTCTAAAAATAGCCCTGAGCATTGTAAGATGATATCTTCAACCTCTTCGATCTTTTTTTCTCTCCAAAAACGATCTTCAATTTTAACCATTAATTCTTTTACTTTTATAAGTCTTGGTATACTTTGAGAGGGGTCTGCTCCATTATAATTTCTTATAATTTCGTCTATTAATCTATGAACAGACGATGTTATATTTTGACTTGAAAGAGTATTTTCGCCTGCTCTTTTCCAAGAAAAATCAACCCCTTCAAATAAATTGTTTTTTGCAGAATCTCCTTTTAAATATTCAAAATATTCTAGATATTCCCCTCTTTTACCTGTACTTCCAAATCCTTGCGATTTATGCATTGATCTGCTTAAGGCAGCTAATTCATTATAAGATGTCCCTAATAGTTTATTATATCCTCCAATATCCAATGAAACTACAGCCGGATCATCGTCAGAAATATTGTCATTCCACCATCTTCCTGTATTTATCACTACTCTTTTAGGCTTCCAAGTATTAACATATTTAAGATGTTCTTTGAATTTAGATGAGTCTGCTGATAACTCAAAGGCTTCAGATGCCAATAAAGCAGAGGATGTATGATGACCATGTCCCCCTTTGCCATTGGTTGGGAATCTACATACAATTATATCGGGTCTGAATTTTCTTATTACCCAAACAACATCAGCTAATATTTTTTGATGATCCCATATTTCTAAAGTTTCTTTAGGATTTTTAGAGTATCCAAAGTCATTGGCCCTAGAAAAAAACTGTTCTCCACCATCAATTTTTCTAGCTGATAATAGTTCTTGAGTTCTTATAATTCCCAATTCGTCTCTTATCTCAGTACCTATTAAATTTTGTCCACCAGATCCCCGCGTGAGCGACAAATAGCCTGTATTAAACATTTTTTCATTAGCACAGTAACTAATAAATCTTGTATTCTCATCATCCGGATGAGCGGCTAAGTAAAGTACATTTCCTAAAACATTTAATTTTTTAATTTTTTGAAATATTTCAGCACTGCTTAATTGTTGAGCATAAGTATTAAAAAAAAACAAGCTCAATATTATGGTGATAAGGGGGTGTTTTCTCATATTAAGAATAAATTTAAGTTATTTTTTTCTGGATATTCTATGAGATATTCCAATTACTATCATATCAAATAAAGCACCCACTTCGCTAGAGAATATTTTTCCATTTGATATATGGTTATATCCTATAGAAAAGTAGGTATTTGGGTTTATGTAAGAAGCTAAATGCCAATAATGATGGAAATTTAATCCGCTTTGTAGCCCATCGTTTTTTAAAACGTTAGATTCCACCCATACTACAGCAATTTGAGATTTTAAAAATATTTTTTTAGCTATTTTAAATGACATTTCTTGTCCCATTCCAATAGCGTTTCCTCCCTTTTCGGTGAATTGAAAAACTGCCATAGGACTAATTGAAAATAAACGTTCAAAATAAATTGAATCACCTTCAGATTTTTTAAAATTTTTAGGAAAATCTAATGACCTTTTAAAAGGAAAATAGACTTGAGCAAAAAAAGAAATATTCCTGAAGCTATTTTCTTTTTCTGAAGCTCCAGAGATTCGGGATTTATAAACGCCAGAATTTAAACTGTATTTAAAAGAAGTTTTTTCTAATTCAAAATTTACCGACTCAATTTGAGCTTTTAAATTAGTATTTAAAATTACTACAACAATTATCGAAATAAGAGTTCGCTTCATTTTTAATTAATCATATAGTTTAACATATTCATTTTTAGCTTCTAATTTTAATTTCATTCCAAATGGGATGGATAAGTTTTCATTTTCATGGCCTGCTGGAAAATCAAAAATCACTGGGAAATTAAATTCATTTACTTTTTCTAAAATAATTTCTTCTAAACTCTTTCCAAAAGAAATAGAATTATCTTTTATATTGGTAAAATGTCCTATTATAAGACCTGCTATCTGATGAAAAATACCTGCGTATTTTAGTTGCCAAATCATTCTATCAATTTTATAAAGATACTCATCAATATCTTCAATAAATAAAATTTTATTCTCAAAATCTGGTTGATAGTTAGTTCCTAAAGTAGCACACAAAACAGAGAGATTACCTCCAATTAAAGTTGCCTCAACTTCACCTAGCTTATTTTCTTTATTTGATTTTATTTTATAACTTATTTTCTGATTTATTAAAAAATTCTTAAGAGAATTTAGTGTATAATAAGTGTTGCTTTGGGCGTTAATTGGCATAGTAGCATGTAGAGATGCGGTATTTAGTATAATATTTGAAAAACAATGAAAATTTGTAATATCAGAAAATCCAATTATCCATTTAGGATTTTTTAGGAATCTAGCAGGATTGATTTCTTCAATAATTTGAGTAGTACCATACCCCCCTCTAAAACACCAAATAGCTTTTGCGGATGGGTGATCTAAAGCCCACTGAAAATCTTGATGTCTTAATATTTTACTTCCTGCAAAAATGCCATTATCTTGCATTAAGTTTTTGGAAAGTAATGGAACCAAACCCCATTTCTTAAGCAATTGTAAGGAAAAGGTTAAAAGTTTTTTATCAACTTTTCTTGCTGGAGCAATAATAATAACTTCATCATTGGCTTTTAATTTTGGTGGTATCTGCATTTCATTTAAATTCTTAATGCTAAAAATAGCATATTAACTTATATTTGGCGATTCTAAATCATCTTTTGAAAGTTCCAAAAAGACATACGATTACTGCTGCATTACCCTATGCGAATGGCCCACTTCATTTAGGACATTTAGCTGGTGTTTATATTTCTGCAGATATTTACGCAAGATTTTTAAGGTCAAAAAAAGAAGATGTAGTATTTATTTGTGGTTCTGATGAGCATGGAGCTGCTATTACTTTAAGAGCAAAAAAAGAAGGTAAAACCCCTAAAGAAATCGTAGATATTTACCATAAAAACAACAAAGAAGTTTTTAAAAAACTAGGGATTAGTTTTGATATTTATGATCGTACATCGGATAATCACCATCATCAAACTGCACAAGAACTCTTTTTAGAATTGGAGGGAAAAAGTGCTTTCAAAAAAAAAGAATCTGAACAATACTATGATGGAGAGTTCAAGCAATTTTTAGCAGATAGATATATTACTGGTGGGTGTCCAAAATGTAATGCTGATAATGCATTTGGAGATCAATGCGAAAAATGTGGAAGTGCTCTTAGCCCTACTGAATTAATTAACCCAAAATCCACCTTAAGTGGAAAAGTTCCAGAACTTAAAAAAACTACCCATTGGTATTTGCCTTTAGAAAGGCATGAGAAATGGTTGAAAAAATGGATTAATAATGGGGAATATAAAGGCGAAATTATTCACGATGTAAAAAAATGGAAGAACCAAGTTGTGGGTCAGTGTATGAGTTGGATCAATGCAGGCTTACAGCCAAGGGCTATAACTAGAGATTTAGATTGGGGTGTGAAAGTTCCTTTGGAAGATGGAGATGGAAAAGTGTTATATGTATGGTTTGATGCTCCTATTGGCTATATCTCAGCAACTAAAAAGTGGGCCAATAAAAATGGAAAAAATTGGGAAGACTTCTGGAAAAGAGATGATACCAGTTTAATTCATTTCTTAGCTAAGGATAATATTGTTTTTCATACCATAATATTCCCTGCAATTCTCTCTGAGTTAGATGGATTTATACTTCCAAAAAATGTTCCTGCTAATGAATTTTTAAATTTAGAAGGCCAGAAATTAAGCACTTCTCGTAATTGGGCGGTATGGGCCAATGAATATTTAAATGATTTTAATGGCCAAGAGGATGTACTAAGATATGTTCTATGCTCAATCGCTCCAGAAAATAAAGACAGTGACTTCTCATGGAAAGATTTTCAAGCAAGAAATAACAATGAGCTTTGTTCTATATATGGCAATTTTGTCAATAGGTCTTTAGTACTTACTCATAAATATTATGATGGAAAAGTTCCCTCTTTGGGAGAATTAAGTGCCATTGATCAGAAAGTGATAGAAGAATTAAAAGAAATTCCTAAGCAAGTTGAAAAAGACATTAGAGCATTTAGGTTTAGAGATGCTCTTTACTGCGCTATGAGCCTAGCAAGGTTAGGAAATAAATACTTAGCAGAAACTGAACCTTGGAAATTAATTAAAACCAATCCTGAGAGAGTTAAAACTATCATGAATATTTCATTACAGATTACTGCTAATCTTTCCATTGTTTTAGAGCCATTTATGCCCATTAAATCTACAGAACTTGCGAGCTTATTGAATTTGAACCTACAAAAATGGGATAAAGCAGGTAATGAAAATTTAATCCCTAAGGGTCATCGAATCAATAACCCTATTTTATTATTTACTAAAATCGAAGACGATAAAATTGAAAAACAAATTGAAAAACTAGAATATTCTAGTCAAAAAAAATCTAAATTCCCTCCTATGAAAGACGAAATTACTTTTGATGAGTTCTCTAAAATGGACATTAGAGTAGGTGTAATAATAACAGCTGAAAAGGTTGATAAAGCTGACAAATTATTAAAGTTAACTGTAGATACAGGCATTGATGTTAGAACTGTAGTTTCAGGAATTGCTGAACACTTTAAAGCAGAAGATGTTGTTGGTGAAAAAGTAAGTGTTCTGTTGAACTTGGCTCCAAGGAAGATAAGAGGAGTTGAGTCACAGGGCATGATACTAATGGCAGAATCTGATGATGGGCAACTATCTTTTGTATCTCCAACTAAAGAGATTAAAGCTGGAAATACAATAAGATAATTTCTTTTTAATTCCTTGAAATAATAAATTTTTGATTGTAAGTATTTCCAATGCTTATAAAATAAATTCCTTCTGAAAAACTGTTTAAATCTAAAGTGAAATTTAATTCATTAATTTTTCCATTCATAATGACTTTTCCTGTATTGTCGTATATCAAATAATTTGTTCCGATTTGATTTAAGTTTGAAACTATATTTAGATGACTATTTACTGGGTTTGGAAAGATTTCTATATTGGAATTATCTTCCTCTAAAAGGGAAAGTGTACTATTAAGCCCTATATCATCAATATGAAGTTGAAACATATCAGAAACTCCATGATGTCTAAGGGCTATATATCCTTGAGGATCGGAAAATCCTGATATATTAAAAACCCTATCCGCCCAATTAGTACCACAAGCATCTCCAATATTAGAAATTGTTTCACTATAGCTATGTATCGAATTTTCTAAATCTGTTATATCATTTGAGTTCCCAAAATAAATTGTATAGTTTTCCTGACACCAAGCGGGATCTACTCCTCTAACTTTCCACGATAGAGTTAAATCTGTTGCTCCGCTCATATCAATAGGCCCTAATACCATCCAACAGTCGGGAAATAACACTCCTGAGTTTTGATTCCATGATTCAGATATGGCGAATATATTTCCAGTACTATCTCCAAATCCATTATAATACCACCAATTTCCAGGATTTCCATTATTGGTATGGTTGGAAGGGTTAGGCCAACAAGATCCATCTTGAAAATTGTTAAAATAAGGAATAGAATTTGGGCAATCAGATGTAGTTGTCCATAAATCTGGACCATTATTTCCATCGTCGTGCCAACTTCCAGTATCACTTGCGCAAATAGATCTAATAGTAAAATAATAGTTAGTTGATGATGTTAGTCCTGTTAAAGTTGCAGGAAAATTATTAAAAGTAAAAGATTGCACACCAGCAGGTGCAGGTGTCCCTGGATTAAAAACAACTCCTTCATTATATTGAATTTCGTAAGAAACAATTGAGTTGTTATTTGTTCCATCGAAATTGGCATAAGTATTACCCATTGTCCAAGATGTAATTACTGGATCTGGACACTGTCCAAAAAAAGTGATACTAAAAAGAATAAATAAATAAGTAATTTTTTTCATAATAAATGATAATTTAAATTTCACTCAAAGTAAAAAAAATAATTGATTTTCTAATTTTAAAAATTAATAATAAATTTCAGTTCAGTTGAAAATTAAAGTATCTTTACAGATGGAAAAACTAAAAAAACGTTGGAATATTAAATCAAATATCCAATTATTGCTCATATTTTTAGTTTTTGCTATAAATGGATCCTTTGCATCATGGGTAGCAAAACCAATAACGATATTTTTTGGCTTAGACAAAGAATTATTAAGTCCTTTTACATACTGGCCAATAAGAATAGCACTTATTTTCCCTATTTATCAAATCACACTTCCTTTAGTTGGTTTCATTTTTGGACAATTTAATTTTTTTTGGAAGTTTGAGAAAAAATTTCTTAGAAGAATAGGGTTAGGATTTTTATTTAAAAACTAATGTTATATCGATCAATATTCCTTAACCATGTTTGAGTTAAGAAATGTAATTCAACAAAATATTATGCAATTTGTGTTATCTATAATTTTATGAAAAATATATATCCTTGTCCTTAAGAACTTACGAAAAAAACGCAAAAAATATTGAAATAGCTTCTGATGTTGACGAAATTGTAAAAGACAAAAGAAAAAACTGGAGGGCTAATTCCGCTAAAGCAAGCCAACGTCAGCGCAGATATAAAAAACGTTTAATCAAACAGCTATTGATTTTAAAAGATATTAATGATTGAATATTTTTTTACATGCCCTTATTGCTGGGAAAAAATATCGATGCTCATAGATTCCTCAGTTGTTGGCCAAAATTACATTGAAGATTGTGAAACGTGCTGTAATCCTATTCAAATTAGCTACACTACATTAGAAAATGAGGTTGCTCATTTTGAAGCTCAATCAATTGGTCAATAACTTTATTCAATCTTGCAAGTGGAATGTCCCAACATTTTATATATCATACAAACTCCAGAGAGGGCATTAAAAATTAAAATGCTGCCGATACCAAGCAAAATATAAGAGAAGGTATATCCATGAGTAAAAAAAGGAATAACTAGAATTAACCCGATTATAAATCTTATAACTCTCTCATTCTTGCTTTGATTTTTTTCAAGTAGTTTCATTAGGCAATCTTACGAAAAAAAAATAACTTCAAAAGAAAGTGTTAATTATAAATATTTTTATGTTTATTGTTTCACTCTTTTGCTAAAAGGTTATTCATTAGTTTATGCAAAGTATTAAAATACAAGAACTTAGCTAAACAAGACCAACAGGTGTAGTTTATATTCGATACGTTGCACCCAATGAAATTAACTCCTATTAAAAAGAATGATTTTTTTCCACACAAATGTGTAAAGAGAGCTATTTCTCAGGATAAACTATCCATAAATAAAGAGGAGAGTCCTGAATTAAGCAATGTTCATGTTTGGCTCTTCCTATAATTAAAACTTTACAAAAGACTTAGTCTAAAATACACTCTTTATATACTTCTAAGTATGAATTAGAAACATGTAAACTGTTTCTAACTAGTTCATTCTCATTTAGTACTTTATGAGCCTTTCTTAAATTATAACATGGAATACCTGGATAAATGTGGTGCTCATTATGAAAGGAAATAAATTTTGGAGAAAGGAAAATTCTTACTATTATTCCATGCTTAGTAGTTCTTGTCTGTAAATCATGACTTTTTCCTTCTACGGCAGAGTGCTCTGCAACTCTTCTAAGCCTATTAGCTATTTGAGTCCAAGTAAAAAAGGGAACAAGCCAATACAAAACTAGAATTAAACCTTTATCAAAATAGAGAAATAAGCCAATAGTAGTTAGGTAAAAAGAATATCTCAACAGATGATACCATAAAGGAGTTTTTGGTTTTTTAACTTTCATTTTGGAGCTTGACATCACTTTTAATGTTTCAAATATTCCTAGTCCTGAGAGTTGAGTGATTAATATTCTTAAAAACTTATACTTCATCATGGGGTATTGCCAATTTTCATCTGCTTTTGAAATAAAGTCTGGATCGTCATCGGTGTTAAGCCATGCATGGTGAGCTAAATGCTTTATTTTATAGGACCTCATGGAAATGAGCATGGGCCAAGAACAAAAAATCTCACTTAGCCAATCATTTACAAAACTATTTTTTGAAACTAAATTATGTACTGACTCGTGCATAATTAATCCTAATGCCAAATATCGAGCACCAAGAAACATCACTACAATTGGATAAAAATACCAAGAGAAATAAGTTTCGGATAAGATTGTACAGGTGATAATTAAAGTCCATTCTATGAGTATAGATAGAATTCCTTTTAAGTCACTAACTATATGAAGATCTTTAACTTTTTTATTGGAGATTATTTTTCTTATCTCTGCTGCATTATTTAAAGTAGATGTCATTTAATTATAAAATTAAAAAATATACTTTAAATCATATAATCTGTATATTATTCTTTTAAATAGGTTCTTTTTCCTTTTTCGTTATGGAGGTCACCGAAAGTCAAATTAGGTGCCTTGTTCAAAGAATTTACATTTTTAATTTGTCTGCCTATATCTTCTGGAATAAAATTTGCTTCACTAATTCTATTGTCTATTAATATTTTTAATGAATCCAATAATTTAATCTTGGATGTATCATTAGTAAGGTTGTTCAGCTCTTGATTATCTTTAGAGTGGTCATACAGTTCATATCCTAAATCTCCATGTTCCCCCCATTTAGTAATTCTGTATTGTTCTGTTCTCATCGAATAACCATTTCGCCATTTTGTTAACGAGCTATTTCCAATAGTTGAAGAATTATTAAGCATTAAAGGCTTTAAACTTTTTCCAACTACATGATTGGGGGTTTTAATCTCTAATAAGTCCATAATAGTTGGATAAATATCTATCAGTTCCACTGGGACATTGGTTCTCTTAATTGTTTTCTCAGTCCATGGGATTGAAAAAATTAAGGGTACTCTAGTAGCATTTTCAAAAAGGGTTTGCTTTTGCCAATGACCATGCTCTCCTAAGTGGTATCCATGGTCTGAAGTAAATACTACAATAGTATTTTTATCTAGTCCAGTTTGCCTAAGTTTTTCTAATACTCTTCCTAATTGTGCATCTACAAATGAGGTTGTAGCATAATAAGCTTCTTTAATTTCTTTTGCTAATTCTTCTTCTAAATTTAATTGTACTTTTTTTGCTCTTACAGATTTTGCTGCTGGTAAAGGGAGAGTAGCTAAATATTCTTCTCCACTATTGGGTATTTGTATTTCACTTCTTTCATAAAGATCGAAATATTTTTTTGGAGCTACATAAGGAGTATGGGGTCTGTAAAACCCAAGTGCTAAAAAGAAGTTTTGTCCATTATTTGCAAATTTTTCTAGCTGATTTATTGCTTCCGAAGCGCCTATTCCATCAGTTTGCTCTTCATCACT
The DNA here is from genome assembly GCA_002457645.1 of Bacteroidetes bacterium MED-G20. Classification (GTDB taxonomy): domain Bacteria; phylum Bacteroidota; class Bacteroidia; order Flavobacteriales_D; family Parvicellaceae; genus MED-G20. Next base: position 7,913 of record NTKH01000015.1, on the reverse strand, counting down.
CCCCTCGGCTGCCAACCAGCTTAAAGTTCCACCATATCTTCTTGGAAGGAGAGTATTTATTTTATATTCTTCTAATTTATCTCTTCCATATGGGTTAATTGTTTGGTCCCATGTATGTATGTCGTCTGTTCCTGATGTCCCTATAGCGCTTGGATTATCATAATGGAATATTTTCCCTATTCTTACAGATTGATATCCTTGCTGTCTAAACCTTTGTCCCATGGTTATAACATCTGGAACAGCATTTCTAAGGTATACATTGTTTTTAGTAATTTTTGTTTGATCACTATACATTCCAGTCATTATTGAAGCTCTTGATGGCCCACATAGTGGATATTGACAATGTGTATTTTCAAAAACTATTCCTTTTTTTATAAGCTTATCTATGTTGGGTGTTATTACTGTTTTATTTCCATAACCACCGATATCACAATTTAAATCATCTGCAATAATGAATAAGACGTTTAATTTTTCTCTTTTGATGTTTTTTTGAGTTGGTTGACATGCTAAACTCAAAAGAGATGAAATTATAAAAAGTGTAATTGAAATCCTGTAGTTTTTTAAAATTATTTGAAGTATTTTATTCACCTACATGAATTTAGAAAATTATAAGCCAAAGCGCAATAATTTATTGGCATACTTATAAATATGTAATATTAGTAAATTGAATTTTTTACAGAAAAATCTGTTTTTTGGGCTTTTTTTAAGCTTTTTAGCCTTTTTTTTGACTTTTTCGAGCTTTTTTTTCAAAAAATGAACTTTTTTTGAATTTTTAAATTTTTATGTTTCTAAAAATTATTTAAACAATTTCCTTAAAAATTCATAAAATTGACGTTATGGGTTTAATATGTTTTAGATTTATAATAAATGTCAAAATCAAACTATAAAACTGGGTTTATTTTTAAAAAATTTGAGCCCAAAAGTCAATCTCCTTTTGAGAGACTTTTAGATATCTTTAAGGAACTTATTACCCATACATCAGGAGACTTTGACGAAGCCATTGATTGGCTTAAACAACTTGATAAAGAGTATAGCCTTACCAATGACGAATACACCATTGAAGATTTTATAGAAGAATTAAAAGAAAAAGGGTATATCCGTGAAGAAATAGATGGAGATGGAAATGGTAATATTGCTTTAACAGCCAAAACGGAACAAGCCATAAGACAACAAGCATTAAATCAAATATTCGGTAAAATTAAAAAAAATGGCATTGGAAATCATAAAAGCAATAAACAGGGATTTGGAGATGAACACACTGGGGATTTCAGGGCGTTTCAATTTGGAGATTCCATAGAAAAAATATCAGTAACTGAATCATTAAAAAATGCTCAGATTAATCATGGAATTAATGAATTTTCACTTAGTGAAGATGATTTAGTTCTTGAAGAGTCTTTCCATAAAAGTCAAATGAGTACTGTATTAATGGTTGATATTAGCCATAGTATGATTCTTTATGGCGAAGATAGAATTACTCCTGCTAAAAAAGTAGCCATGGCGCTTTCAGAATTTATTAAAACTAGATATCCTAAAGATAGTATTGAAATCATGGTTTTCGGAAATGATGCATGGCCTATAGCAATAAAAGATTTGCCCTATCTTAAAGTAGGACCATACCATACCAATACTGTAGCAGGATTAAGTTTAGCAATGGATATGCTTCGAAGAAAAAGAAACACCAATAAGCAAATTTTTATGATTACTGATGGCAAACCAAGTTGTATTAGGGAAAAGGACGGTAGTTATTATAAAAATAGTAATGGATTAGATCCTTACATCACTAACCAATGCTACGCAATGGCTCAGCAAGCAAGAAGATTACATATTCCCATTACCACTTTTATGATTGCACAAGACCCATATCTCATGGAATTTGTAAAACAATTTACTCAAGCTAACAAAGGAAAAGCCTTTTATACAGGATTACAAAATCTTGGAGAAATGATTTTTGAAGACTATGAAACTAACAGAAGAAAAAGAATAAAATGAATTATAAAAAGATTAAAAACTTAGGAGAACTTAAAAAATCAAACTACCCTCAAAGAGGCATCAAAGATGAATTAAGAGAAAATCTAATTCATAATATTCAAAATAATATAAATGTTTTTGAGGGGATTCACGGATATGAAGAAACAGTAATCCCAGAACTTGAGCGTGCAATTCTTTCAAGACATAATATCAATTTACTTGGTTTAAGAGGACAAGCAAAAACAAAAATTGCACGACTACTTATCAACTTACTTGATGAGTATATCCCATTTGTAGAAGATTCTGAGATTTTTGATGACCCATTAGCTCCACTATCTAGGTTTGCCTTAAATAAAATTAGCGAGCTTGGAGATAAAACACCTATTTCTTGGCTGCACAGATCTGATCGATTTGCAGAAAAGCTAGCAACTCCAGATGTAACGGTAGCAGATTTAATAGGAGACGTTGATCCTATAAAGGCGGCTAATTTAAAACTAAGTTATGCGGATGATAGAGTCATTCACTATGGAATGATTCCACGAGCTAATCGATGTATTTTTGTAATTAATGAACTTCCTGATTTACAGGCAAGAATTCAAGTTTCTTTATTTAATATTTTACAAGAAGGAGATATACAAATTAGAGGTTTTAAATTAAGGCTTAATCTTGATATTCAATTTATTTTCACAGCAAACCCAGAAGATTATACTAACAGAGGAAGTATTGTTACCCCATTAAAAGATAGAATAGGTTCACAGATTTTAACACACTATCCTAAAGATTTAGAAACTGCCAAAAAAATAACTTTTCAAGAAATAGCTTCTGCAAGTTCACAAAAAAATAATATTCATATCCCAGAATTGGCTAAAGAATTACTCGAACAAATTAGTTTTGAAGCAAGAAATAGTGAGTATGTTGATGAAAAAAGCGGAGTCAGCGCAAGATTAAGCATCTCTGCATTGGAAAATCTTTTGAGTAGTGCTGAACAGAGGTTACTTAAAAATAATGAACAAAAAACTACTCTAAGATTATCTGATTTTAATAGTATAATACCTGCAATTACAGGAAAAGTAGAGTTGGTCTATGAAGGAGAACAAGAAGGTGCCGCATTTGTGGCTAATCAATTAATTGACAATGCCATCAAAACACTTTTTGTTAAATATTTTCCAAAAATTGAAAAACTAGAAAAGGAGGGAGTGACCAACCCATACGAAGAAATTGTTTCTTGGTTTTTTAATGAATCTGGTTTTGAAATTTTAAATGGAATTTTAGAAACTGAATACCAAAAAAAACTTATGCTAATATCCCCACTTAATGATTTAGTTAAAAAGTTCCAACCTAATATCAGTAATGAGGATATTTCTTTTTTAAAAGAGTTTGTACTTTGGGGATTGGTTCAGTTTAAAAAATTAAGTAAGGTTCAGCACATTGATGGAGTACAAATTCAAGATCCTTATGGAAATTACATTAGAAATATATAGTAATTAAAAAAGGAACAATTCTATTTACTTTGAATACAAGAATATTTCAAGAAAAAATTAAATCCAATTTTCAATTCTCCTTTACAATAGAACAGGAAAAATTAACTCATCAGTTGTCTGATTTCATTTTATCAATTAGTACAAGAAATATTTTTCTTCTAAAAGGGTATGCAGGAACTGGTAAAACAAGTTTAATTTCTGCATTAGTAAATAGTTTATCTTCTGTAAATAAAAAGCCATTACTATTGGCGCCAACTGGAAGAGCAGCTAAAGTTCTCTCTAAATTTTCAAAAAGAAGTGCCTCAACCATTCATAGAAAGATCTATTGGATCAATTCTAATAAAAATGGTAATACCTATATAAAACTTAAAGAAAATACCCATACAAATACCATATTTATTGTGGATGAAGCATCTATGATTCCAGAATCATCTGATAAAGGGTTTGGCAATAGATCTCTATTAAATGATTTAATCCATTATGTTTATGATGGTATTGGATGTAAGTTAATCCTTATTGGAGACACTGCACAATTACCTCCAGTACATTTAGAAATTAGCCCAGCATTAAGTGAAGATTTTCTCTCTCAGAACTACTCTAAAGAAATACTTTCTTTTAGTCTTTCTGAGGTAGTTAGACAGGAGAAATCCTCAACTATACTATTAAATGCAACATCTATTAGAAAACAAATAACAGAACACCATTTTGAATTACCCAACTTTATTATCAACGACGATGTTATTAGAATTGAATCGGGGGACGAACTTCAGGAAAGTTTAGAGGATAACTACAACAAAAGCGGGTTGACCAATACCATTATTCTTTGTAGGTCAAATAAACGAGCAAACATATACAATCAACAAATTCGAAGCAGAATAAGGTATCTAGAAGAGGAAATTTCGACTGGAGATTTGTTAATGGTTGTAAGAAATAATTATTTCTGGTTGGGAGATAAAAACAAATCAGAGTTAATTGCAAATGGCGATATTATTGAAGTACTAAGTGTCAATAAAATCAATGAAAAATATGGCTTTAAGTTTGCTAATATTACTATCAAGTTATTGGACTTTATTGAGGATAAAGAGTTAGATGTTTTGGTTATGTTAGATACTATTAAATTAGAAACTTCTTCTCTCTCATATGAAGATTATCAAAAGTTATATAATGAAATAAGTAAAGAATATAAGGGCGTTGATGCTAAGAAAAAAATTAAAGAAAATAGATATTTAAATGCTTTACAGGTGAAATTCTCATATTCTATAACTTGCCACAAATCACAGGGTGGTCAATGGGAAAATGTGTTTGTAGACTTAGGGTATTTTAAAAAAGAAATGTTAGATTTAAGTTTTTTAAGATGGCTATACACTGCGATAACCCGAGCTTCAAAGAAATTATATTTAATCAACTTTCATAATGATTTTTTCTGTTGAATGTGCCATTTAAAATATCTCGCTCTGTAAAAGATTTAGATGAAAACCAATGGAACCAAGTATTAAAAAAAGAAAATCCTTTTTTAAAATCTTCCTTTCTTGAAATTTTTGAAAAAAGCTATAATCCTGAAAATATAATTCCTATCTATATTAACTTTAATCATGGAGTAATTTATGGTCATTTAATTAAAATTCAAGGAGCTAAAATTGCCAATTATTTTAATAGTGGTCGATTTAGTATTAAAAAACAGTTTCTTAAAACTATCAATTTCCAATTTTTCTGTTTTGGCAATTCTCATTTTTCTAATATTTCCTCCAATTATTTTGAAAAAGAAAAAATAAATGAAATTGATTTTAAGTTACTTTTAAAACATCTTAAAAGAGAATATAAAACTAATTTTTTCTTGCTTCCAGATCATTTTCTTTCTGCATTGAAAGATGGTAAATTTGAGAAGATGTCTTCAGTTTTTGAAATTGACCCAGATATGGTATTAAGTGTAGATTCTAAATGGAGATCTTTCCAAGACTATTTCGATTCTATTCAATCTAAATATAAAAAAAGAGTTAGAAAGGTTCTAAAAGACAGTAGCTCACTTTTTATTAAAAAATTAAGTCCTAATGATATAAAGGTATTAATCCCTAAACTTCAAACTCTTTACAATAATGTTCATCAAAAATCATCTTTTTCAGGCCCATCTCTTGATTTATATACCTATATAAGCTTTGCAGAACATTCAGAAATAGAATTTATATTATATGGCTATTTTTATAACGAGGAAATAGTTGCTTTTTCCTCAGAATTTTTCAGTGGAAAAGATTTATACTCCTACTTTATAGGGCTTAATTACGATTATAATAAAAAATATAGTTTATATAATAGAATATTATACGATTCTATTGAGCATGGTATAGATAAAAAAGCAACCAAAATAATCTATGGAAGAACTGCTTCAGAATTTAAAAGTACTATTGGGGCGATTCCTATCAAATCCAAAAGTGCTATTTATATTTCTAACCAATTTTTAAGGTTACTTTTATATCCCTTTGTAAGGAATCTATCCCCCAAAAGCTGGACAAGGAGAAATCCATATAAAGCAATAGAGAATGAATGATTTAAAAATTTATAGTTATAAGGCTATATATAATCAATCCTTTTATGAGCTTAATAAAGCTTGGATTGAAGAATTTTGGGAATTAGAAAAATCAGATATAAATGATTTACTGCATCCTAAAGAGTCTATTATTGATAGAGGTGGTGAAATCTTTTTTGCAGTTACCCAAGATTTAGTCATTGGAACAGCTGCCATGATTCCATTTCCTAATAATAAAATTGAGCTTGCAAAAATGACAGTCCATCAAAATTATAGAGGAAAAGGAGTTTCTAAGGTTTTAATGAATAGCTGTATTAGTTATGCTAAAAAAAATAATAATAAAGAGATTTTCTTAATCTCCAATAGTAAGCTAAAAGAAGCTAGAAAACTATATGAAAATTTTGGGTTTGTTGAGGTTCCTCTTGATTCCAAAAAATATATAAGAGGAGACTATAAAATGAATTTAATCATCTAACGGTTTTTCAATTTAGAAAGAACTTTATTTGATTTTTTATAATCAAAAGTCTTTCTAAGGTTAAAAAAATATCCTATTAAGCTTAGAGACAGTAACATCCAGAAAAGAAAAACAATATTCATTTTTTTTAGTTTTAAGCTTTAATATTAAATAAAAAAACGACTCCATAGACATTATTTTTTTCTCTTATTAATGTTAAAAAAACATTAAATAACAAGATGAAATAATATTTTTATATTAGAAAAGTAGTAAAATTTAAAATTGTTATTTTGAAAAAAATTATTGAAAAAATAATATTTTTTTTCAACAACATTTATTGTAAAACTGTAAAGAAGACTGTTTGAGCTAAATTAGACTTTACAATCTTTTGTCTTGATTCGATGTCTCGGTTACTTTTTTTGACCTTTTGAAAAGAATTCTAAATAATAATTCGTGAGAACCTCCAGAATAGGAACTTAAATTAGAAGTAGTAAAATCGTAAGAGTAGCCAAAAGATATATAGTCTTGATAAGTATATCCAAGTAGCATAGATAAAGCATCTCCAGTTCTATAGGAGAATCCTGCCCAAGCAGCACTTTTCCAGGTAATAGTTGATCCCAACTCTATTTGTAAAGGAACATTGGAAACATATCTAATTAAAACATAGGGGTCAGCAACTAACTCATTGGGAAGTATAAAATCATATCCACCGTGGATAAAATAGTGGTCTTCTAGTTTATTCCCAGGGTTAGGTTCTTGAATATCATTAAATTTAATTTTGTTCTGTAATAAATTGGGTGCAGCTCCTCCAAAATGCCACTTATCGTTATAAAACAAAAATCCAAATTTAGCATCTGGCATAAGAGATCTCATAACGTTTCCTGTTGAAGCTGGCTCATTTGGATTATTAAATGTGAGTTGATTTCCATCAATTTTCCATTCTATAAGTCCTGCACTAAGAGATAATGAAACTTCTATGTCTTCAGTTACATTCATATGGTATGCGTAGGAAGCTTGAGCTCCTGTTCTTCTCGTAGGGCCAACATTATCAGTATAAATAAATGCTCCTAATCCATTTTTCAAATCTCTTGTTGGTCCATTAATGCTAAGGGTATAAGTCCTTGGATAGCCTTCTATCCCAACCCACTGATATCTATGATTTGATGTTACATCATAAACGTGGTCCATTCCTGCAAAAGCAGGATTTTGGGTGTACTTGTTCATGAAAAACTGACTATAAACTGGAATCTGTTGAGCTCTAAATTCATTAAAGCCTAGTGTTAAAAGTCCGATTAAAATAGTAATATGTTTAAATTTCTTCATTACCTAATTATAGTGACTGGTCCTGTCAATTCATCTGGGGTTCCATCATAGTTATCAAACTCAATTATATAGAAATAAGTTCCCACAGGAATCATTTCATTGGAGCTTCCTCCTCCGTCCCAATTTTCATTTTCTACATCATAATCATAAATTAAAGTTCCCCATC
>NTKH01000014.1 GCA_002457645.1 Bacteroidetes bacterium MED-G20 | reverse complement strand
GACAAAATCTCTTATATCAGATGGAGTTATAATTACCCCACATGCATGAATTCCTGTATTACGAAGGGAGCCTTCCACTAATTTTGCTTGTCTTATAACCTCTCCTTCAATACCCTCCTCTTCAAGTTTAAGGATAAGTTCTTCCGCATTTTTAAGCTGATCATTTGATAAGTTACTTTTTACATCTTCTTTAGACCAACTGAAGAGTTTATTAAGTTTTACATCTGGGACAAGTTTTGCTAGTCTATCAGTCTGGGGCAGAGGTAAGTCCAAAACTCTTCCTGTATCTCTAATAGAAGATTTAGCAGCCATTGTACCATATGTTATAATTTGAGCTACTTGACTAGAGCCATATTTTTCAATTACATATTGAATTACTTTTCCTCTTCCCTCATCATCAAAATCTATGTCAATATCAGGCAAAGAAACCCTATCTGGGTTTAGGAATCTTTCAAAAAGTAAATTATATTTTATTGGATCAACATTAGTAATTCCGATACAATAAGCTATAGCAGAACCGGCTGCAGAACCTCTACCAGGCCCAACAGAAACATCCATATCTCTTGCTGCCTTACAAAAATCTTGAACAATTAAAAAATATCCAGGATAACCAGTTTTTTTAACGATCTCTAATTCAAAATCAATTCTTTCTTTTATTTCATCAGTTATTTCATTGTATCTGAGCTTCGCTCCTTCATAGGTAAGATGTTTTAAGTAATTATTCTCTCCTATTTTAAGTTCATGATTTTCTAAGTCTAAAGGATCTTTAAACTCTTCGGGGATTTTAAATTCGGGTAATAGTACTTCAGATGCAAGTCTATAATTACTGCATTTTGAAATAATTTCAGAGATATTAATGATTGCATCTGGAATATCAGAGAATAATAGCTTCATCTCTTTCTGCGATTTGAAATAGTACTCAGTATTTTCAAAACCAAATCTAAATCCTCTTCCTCTTCCAATTGGCGTGGATTTACGCTCTCCATCTTTAATGCATAATAAAACATCATGAGCATCTGCATCATCTTTATTTATGTAGTGGGTATTATTCGATGCAAAATATTTAATAGAATATTTCTTGGCAAATCTTAATAAGACTTCATTAACTTTTTCTTCTTCCTCTAGACCGTGACGAGTAATTTCAATATAAAAATCATCTTTAAAATTTTTCTTCCACCACAAAAGTGCTTTCTCTGCTTTTTGCTCTCCCTCATTCAATATTAACTGCGGAATTTCTCCGAACAATCCTCCAGTAGTTACAATTAAATCATTAGAATATTTTAAAATAATTTTTTTATCAATTCTTGGAACATAGTAAAAGCCTTCTATGAAACCAATTGAAGATAATTTAATAAGGTTCTGATATCCGTTTTTATTCTTAGCTAAAAAAGGAATTTGATGGCCATTATCTTTATATGATTTATCATTTCTATCATGACAGACCTGAAACTCACAACCAACAATGGGGAGGATCTTTTTATTTTTTAATTTTATCAGTGCCTCCTCGGAAGATTGATTCTTCTTAATAAGTTCTTCAATTTCTCGATCTATATCAGAATTATGTTTGAAAGCAGTTTCAACAAAATGAAATGCTCCCATCATGTTTCCTGAATCTGAAAACGCAACTGCTGGCATTTCAAATTCTACTGCTTTTTCAATCAAAGTCTTAACATGAATTGTTGATTGAAGAACGGAAAATTGAGTTTTGTTATGAAGATGTGAAAAAGAGTAATTTTTTAAATGATCTATATTACTTGTATGTTTTTCAATTATTAAATCATTATCAGAATCTTTTGTTTTTAGAAGCGACTTACTAGCTTTAAATAAGTTAATATGTTTTATGCCTACTGGTTCAATTGGTTGTTTATTTTTTTGGAAATATTCAGCATATTTTTCATTATCCAATAAAAGATCTGCTTGAGAAAATAATTGCTTTCTTACTAATTCAAAAAAACATCTCGCTGTAGCTTCTACATCAGCAGTAGCATTGTGGGCTTCTTTGAAAGGTTTTTGAAACAAAAATTTATGAAGTTCTGAAAGTGTAGGCAATTTAAATTTACCTCCTCTTCCACCAGGCAGTTTACATAATGAAGCTGTTTTTTCTGTACAAGTGTCCAAGACTGGTGTTTTTAACCAATCGTTATCAAAAGATAATCGATGAAATTCAGCCCCTATAATATTTAAATCAAATTTTAAATTTTGACCCACCAAAATTTGAGTTTTACTTAAAGCTTCTTTGAACGATTTTAAAACTATTCCTATAGACTTTCCTCTTTTGCTAGCTAAAGCGGTTGATATTCCATGTATTTTTTCTGATTGGTATGGAATATCATAGTTATCTGGCTTAATCAAAAAATCATTGTGTTCAATTAAAGAACCATCATAATCATGAAGTTGCCAGGCAATCTGTACACACCTTGGCCAGTTATCTATTTCTGAAACAGGTGCATTAAATTTTTTGGGAAGGCCTGTTGTTTCAGTATCAAAAATTAAGTACATAAATCTTATTGTTCAACTAATATAAAAAGTACAATGAACAATATATTATATTGTTGAAAACTTGAATAATTAAAAAGTACTGGACTGAGAATATCTTCTCCATTTGTTTATTACTTCCTTAAAATAACTTGGAAGCTCACTATCAAAACTTAATTCTTTTTTTAGGGTAGGATGATAAAATCCTAATGTCTTGGCATGTAAAGCTTGTCCTGGTAATAATCTAAAACAATTTTCTACAAACTGTTTATATTTTGAAAAGCTAGTTCCTTTTATAATTTTATCTCCTCCATATTCTAAATCATTAAAAAGAGGATGACCTATATGTTTCATATGGGCTCTTATTTGATGGGTTCTTCCAGTTTTTAATTTACACTCTATTAAAGTAACATATCCTAACCTTTCAATAACCTTATAATGAGTTACAGCATGTTTACCAAAATCTTTATCTGGATAACCAACCATTAATTTTCTATTTTTTAAAGATCTACCAATATAAAGATCTACAGTTCCACCTTCTTCTTTTAAATCACCCCAAACTAAGGCTTGATATTTTCTTTGAGTAGTCCTATCAAAAAATTGTTTGGCTAAGTTAGTTAAAGAATTTTCTGTTTTAGCAACCACCATTAAACCCGTTGTATGCTTATCTAATCTATGGACTAAACCTGGTCGTCCAAAATAGTCTGAGGGTAAAGATGGTAAGTTATCAAAATGATAAATAAGAGCATTTACTAAAGTGCCATCATAATTTCCGTAACCAGGATGAACTACTGTATTGGCTGCTTTATTTACAATACATAGCTCATCATCTTCATAAATTATATCAACTGGAATATTTTGAGGGATTAATTCTAGCTGTCTAACTGGATATGGTAAAACTATTGACACAACATCATTAGGCTTTATTTTGTAGTTAGGTTTTACCTTGATATTATTAACTAAAATATTACCATTATGAGCTGCAATTTGAATCTTATTTCGAGAAGTATTTGGTATTCTGTCTATTAAGAACTTATCAATTCTAAGCTTTTCTTGCCCTTTGTCTGCAACATAATTATAATGCTCAAAAAGTTCATCATCTTGTTCATCGATATCTTGATTTTCTTGAACCATCATTGGTGCTGAATAACAAGTTTCTTTATTTGGGTCTCATTATTAATCATATTAAAGTGAATAATATAAATTCCATTTTTCCAATTATTAACATGAAATGATTTTTCTAAATTAAAATGCTTTTCAAAAATGACCCTTCCATTTAGGTCATAAACAGTCATATTATTTATTTCATCTGTTGATAGATTAACAATTTGATTTGCAGGATTTGGAAATAATTCAAAATTTTCAAAATCATAGTTTAATATTGGAGCGTCAACAACATTATCCATCGGAGAAACAAATACAGGTCTCATCATTAAAGAACCATCAAAAATTGTATTCTGAAACCCTGATCCCAAATTGTAAAAAATTTCAGATTTTCTATTTACATTTTTATCAAATCCAATATTTAGTCTAGATGAAGAAGATTGTTTCCAACCAATATAAAAGGTATCACTGACAGGGACTAACAACGGTAATTTATATTCATAAAAACCATTCAATCCTGAATTATATTCTGGGTAATATAACTCTGGAAAATCTATATTATCGGATGAATAAATTAAGTTACCAGGATTCCCAATGCTATCTTCCCATATTTGAATAAAAAAAGGATCATTACTGGCATCGTATACAGATGGTGAAAAATGAATTTTAATACTTTTTAGAGTATCAATTCCAACACCTTCTAAAAGGATAAATCTATATGCTAATTCTGCTCCGTTCCCAATCAAACCATAGGCTGCTTCCGCAGAGCCATCATCATAAGAATAATAGTTTTGAAAAGATTGGGTATGGTAAACTGTATCGTTATCACTTAATCTTTCTGGAGTGGTATTGGTAGCTAAATAAAATCTAAAGTCAAATTCAGGAAAAGTATCATTTACAGCTATACTAAAATTTAAATTATTTCCATAATCATATAACATATCAAAATAAGAAAGTGGCGGAATATTTAAGACTGATGCAGAATAAGGATGATTAGAAAGTAAATTATCGTTATAAAAAAAATCCATTGAACATGGTTGTAATAACTTTGGATTATTAGATGAATTATACGATGGAATAATTAAGTTGTCCTTTACTAAATCTTCATTAGTTAAGTTGAAGTGCTTCCAGGGAACAGAACTATAGTTATTTATAATAGAAATAGGTACATTAGTAAAAGCCCAGTCATGCATGAGAGTATCATTTTGAGAACGATTTTCATTTAGATATACATAATCTAAATTCCAATGATCTAAACTTCCAGTTAGACTTCCATACGATCTGAATCTAAACTTAAATCCATCTTGAAAAAAAATCAATGAATCCAAAAGAATATGTTGATAATACCAATCATCACTAACAAATCCATTTGAAGACCAAGCATATACCCAACTATCAATAGATGGAATATAAAATTCTAAGGTCAAAGAATCATCACTTTCTGGGGTTTCTCCTTTACCACCAGATTGAAAGAAAAAAGAAAGATAAATTGAATCACTTATAGTTTTTTGACTCATGAAAATTGGTTTTGAGGTTAATTCATCTGCCCAATCCGTGCTACCAACGGTCCAATCATAGGGCATTCCAGAAGCATTAAGACCATCAAAAGTAGCAACTCCTAAAGTCCATGGATTTAGAGAAAAATTATTATTTAAAAAAACATGATTATCTAGCCATACTTTGCTAAGATCTTCTAAAACTGGAGCAGCAAAATAAAGTGTTATTGAATCCTGTTCAAAATCAGGTGATAAGTCCACATAAGAAATATCAGGACTTGATGAAGTCCAAAGCGAGTCAACAATTGTAATGTTAGGCCATAATATAATTGTATCTTGAGTTATTGGGTAAAAGGATATATTGTTTATTAGAAATGTATCAGGATCTTGTTCGTAACTCAGCATTAGAATAGTATCTACACCATTTACTGAAACTGAATCGTATTCGATTCTATAGGTTGGAGAAGACATATATGAATTTAATGTATTTAAAAGGGTTCCATTTAAAAAATATAATTGATACCAACTGGTATCAGAAACATTAGATAAAGAAGTATCCATGTTGTAAGTTTTAAATTTATTGGTTGAGAAATCATCTATTAGTGGAAGAGTTAAAGTATCTGTTAAGTAAATAAAATCATTATTATTTACCGATGAAGTTCTCTTTTTAGAAGAATTTTCTAGCAATTGATAGTTTGTTCTTAGAGGCTCTAATTCCTCTTGTGAAAGAAAAATAAATGGAATTAAAAAGAATAAGGACGAAAGAAAATTTTTCAATTATCAAAATTTAAAGAAACTGTATCTTTGGCATAGATAGTATCTAAAGGAGTAGTTAGATTTGCATTTATAGTTACTACACTTCCTATAGAAATTACTGATTTTTTATTTATTAATGGATCGGGGTATTGACTGTAGATTACCGCAAAATTAGAGTCCCTAATCGATAAAACAGTATCATAATATTGTACTTCTAACTCTATTCCAATTTCTCTAGCTTTTTGGGTTGCTAAGTATATATTCATTCCCTTGAAATCAGGCAATTCAATTGGTTTTCCTTTGTCACCACTTCCAAAAATCAACTTAATTGTTGAGCCTTTTACTAATTTTTTGCCAGTCTTCAAAACTTCGTCCTCATATCTAAGCTCAAGAACTTTATCTTTATCTTTATGATCCTTAACCTCTAATTCTACTTTAAAACCCAATGTTTCAAGTTTGGACTTTCCAATATTTTTTGAGGTTACATTAGTTAAAAGATCAGGAATAGTTTTATAAATTTCCTGTTTTTTAACTATGGTGAGGTAAATAGTTCTATTTGGCTTTATGTAGTTTGGAAAATCTTCTGAGTGAGGAAGAGGATCTTGTTGAATAATCATTCCCATTGGATAGTCATCTGAATAAACAGAGTCTCTAATTTTATATTCAACTTCTAATAATTTTAATGAATCATCTATTTCACTCAACTGAATTCCTTTTAAGTTGGGAACTTTAAGCTTTACTGAGTGGTTAGTATATGAATCTAAATTTCTCATTGTAAGATAAAATATGACATATAGAGCAAGCAAAGCAAGAATAAAATTTATCCAAAAAAATTTAGAGAATATAAACCTTATAAACTTCATTTATTTCTATCGACATTAATTTACAATATTATTACGACAAAACTATCTATTTATTATTCACAATTAACCTAAAGTAACCCAAAAAAAGTTTAATTACAGTGTTAATAATTATTAACTACTATTATATAAGTATTTCTATTTTTACATGATATATTACAAAGTGATTAGAAAATTCATTTTACTTTTATTAATTACCATCTTGTTAAGATGTAAAGACTCCAAGGCTCCAAAAGATTTTTTTATCCCAATATTTCAAGAGAATTCTAATACTTTTACAAGCAACTATTATTCAGGAATTTACAGTAATGACTCCATCATTTTAGAATTCAGCTCAAGAGATGAATATTTATTGAAATTAATATGCGGAAATGACACTGTGATTTCTAAAAAAAATATCCATTTTAAATTAAGAAATTTAAAGCCTAAATTGATGTTTATCCCAACTACATCCAAAGAATATTCTTCTTATACTAATAATTGGCAAGAACCTAAGGGAAAATTTTCTTCTCTTCAAAAAATTAAATTATATCAACTCAAAGACAATTTGATTGTAGATTCAATGGTATTTAATTACATTTTAGGAGCCCATTCAAAAACCGAAGTACCCATAGTCAATTTAACAATAGATTCTAAAGATTTATTTAGTGCTGATTCTGGGTGTTATGTTCCAGGAAATAGTTTTATTAAGGAAAAAGATCAAATCACTGGTAACTTTTATAAATTTAAAAGAAGAAAACAAGAATCACATATTGAAATAATAAACAAAGAAAATATTTACATAAATGGGTATTATGACTTTCGGATTCACGGATATATAACCCCTTTAGCTCCGCAAAAAAGTTTAAGGTTTTACTTGAAAGAAAAAAATATCTTAAATCAACTTTTAGATTTAAATCATAATGTAGATAAAATTATTTTAAGATCTTCTTACTCGGGTTGGGGCAATGAAATTTTTGTAGATGGGTTAATCGCCAATATATGTAAAAATTTGAATGTAGATGTCATGAGTTACCATCCTGTAATCACCTACTTAAATGGTGAATATTGGGGTGTTCATGGTCTAAGGGAAAGAATGGATTTAAAATCAATTTCCAATAAATACCAAATTAAAAGAAATAAGTTAATTGATGCAGATGATAAAGGATACTCAAAAAAAAGTGGATATGGAAAATTAAATGAATTACTGAAGTTATTGAAAAAAAATCCCAAAATTAGTTACCAAAAAGTAGCTGAGAAATTTGAAATGAAATCCTTAATTGATTGGTTTATAATCGAGCTTTATTTTCAAAATACAGATTGGCCTTGTAACAATACTTTTTTTTGGAAAAAGAAAAAAAAGAAATGGAATTGTGTACTAATTGACATGGACGCTTGTATAGGATCTGCAAAATTCAATATGTTTGATTTTGTATTAAAAGATAGATCTCCAGCTCTTGGTGGTGTACTAATTTCATACTTTTTAAATCAAGAAGAATTTAAAACTCTTTTTATTTCTAGAGCAAATTTTCTTATGAAAAATCATTTATCTCCTAAAAATTTAGAACTACAATTTTTAGATTTAAAAAATCAGTTTAATCCACTAGTTGAAGAACATTATAGAAGGTGGAATAATAAAAATGGTTTAAAGAATTATAGAAAAGCTTTAAATAGAATAGAATTGTTCTGTAAAAACAGGAGCTTTCACTTCAAAAAAAATATGAATGATTTTTTCAATTCTTCTTTATTACAATAGTTAATTATTAATTTTAAAGATGGAAATTAAAAATTTTGTAAAACTCTCTATTGAAGAAGATGTAAAGCAAGGAGATCATTCTACTTTGTCTTGTATCCCAAAAAACAAATTAGGTTCTGCAAAACTACTGGTGAAAGAAAATGGAATCATCTCTGGGATTGAAATTGCCAAAGAAATTTTCAAAACTTATGACAATTCGATAGAATTTATACCTAATTTAAAAGATGGTGAGAAAGTGAAAATTGGTGATATTGCATTTACAGTTCATGGCTCCTCAAGAACTTTACTCACTATAGAAAGATTGGTTTTAAATGTTATGCAACGAATGAGTGCCATATCAACATTAACAGATAAATTTGTTCAAGAGTTAAAAGGTTTTAAAACCAAAGTATTGGACACCAGAAAAACAACCCCTCTTAACAGGTTTTTGGAAAAACAAGCTGTTAAAATTGGTGGAGGTCATAATCATCGTTTTGGTTTATATGACATGATCATGTTAAAAGACAATCATATAGATTTTGCAGGTGGTATTAAAAAGGCTATTATAAAAGCCAATGATTATATAGATGCCGAAAATTTAAATTTGAAAATAGAAATAGAAACAAGGAATTTACAAGAACTAAAAGAAGTTTTAAAATGTGGTGGTGTTGATAGAATAATGTTGGATAATTTTAGTTTTGACGACTTAAAATTAGGAGTAGACTTAATAAATGGCAGATTTGAAAGTGAAGCTTCAGGAGGAATCAATTTAAAAACTATTAAAGATTATGCCCTTAGTGGTGTTGATTATATTTCTGTTGGAGCATTAACCCACTCAATTAAAAATATGGATCTAAGTTTAAAAGCAATAAATCAATTATGAAAAAGATTCTCATTTGTGTAGGAACAAGACCCAACTTTATAAAGGTTACAAGATTTAAAAGTCTCGCTAAAAAATATAATCTTGAAATTAAATTATTACACACAGGACAACATTTTGATCATTTAATGAGTAAAGTTTTTTTCGATGAACTTGGTCTAGATAAACCAGATATATACCTTAATGCTCAAGGTAATTCTCAAATAGAAATGATGGCAGATATCATGATTAAATTTGAAAGAGAATTAAAATCTTATGTTCCTGATTTTGTTCTTGTTCCTGGAGATGTTAACTCATCTCTAGCTTGTGCAATAGTTGCATCTAGAAATAATATTAAGGTTGGTCATATTGAAAGCGGACTCAGAAGTTTTGACAGAAAGATGCCTGAAGAAATAAATAGGATATTAATAGATGACCTAAGCGATTTATTTTTTGTCACGGAACAAAGTGGGATAGACCACTTATTAAATGAAAATAAAACTGAAGATAATATTCATTTTGTGGGAAACACCATGATTGATTCATTGGTTAATTTTAAAAAAACTATTGATAGTAGTCAAATTTTATCCAAATTAAATGCTTCAAAAGAATTTGGATTAATGACTTTTCATAGACCTTCTAATGTTGATAATATTGACAATCTAATGGAGTTAATCAAAACTATTTCCTGTTGCAGTAAGGATTTGCAAATTATTTTCCCAATACATCCTAGAACAAAAAAGTCAATAGTTAAAAATAATCTTTGGGATGCTATAAATAATATTAAAAACCTTATAGTTACTGATTCGCTTGGATATTTAGATTTCATGCATTTAGTTTATCATTCTCAAATAGTAATTACTGATTCTGGCGGAATTCAAGAAGAAACCTGTTTTCTACAAATCCCGTGCTTAACTGTTCGAGAAAATACGGAAAGACCTGTAACTATAAGCATGGGCTCAAATGAACTAATTAAGTTAAATTCAAAATTAATCCACCATAAAATGGTAGATAAGTTAAAATCTAATGAAAAAGGAATTATACCTCCACTTTGGGATGGGTTTGCAACTGAAAGAATAATGGAAGTTTTATCAAAGAAATGATTAAAGGAAATTCTAAAATTCTAAAACTTAAGCATTACTTAAATAAAATATATATCCCTGGACATAAATCTTTTCATCCTGGTTTTGAAGGAATTACTTTTTTAAACTTATTTCAATTTGTAAAAGAGATTTTTTTTAATGGGAATTTTGCTATTCGAAGCGCGGCTGTTTCTTTTCATCTGTTTGTAGGAATTTTTCCAACACTAATATTTTTTTTATCTCTTATTCCGTTTTTGCCTTTTGAAGGAATTCAACAATATATACTTAATTTTTCTCAAGATATTTTACCAAATATTATTTATGAAAAATTTGAAAAAACAATTAATGATCTTATTGTAAAAAGATTCAAAGGATTGCTAAGTATAGGATTTATTCTTTCTTTATATTACGCATCATTAGGGATAAATACCTTATTTACAGCTTTTTCTCAATCTTACCAAATTAAGCTTAAGAACCATTATTTCAAACAGCAATTTCTATCGTTATTTGTTTTTATGTGTATTTTAATTTTATTCATTTTAGCTACTCAAATCTCTCATCTAAATGAAGAAATTTTCACATCAATATTTCCATTTAAGTCTAATTTATTGTTTGAATATCTATTTAAACTTATTAATTTTATTATTGAGGTAATTTTAGTGATGTTAGGAATAGGAATTCTTTTCCATTTTGGAAATCCTAGTTCTACTAAATTTAGATTTGTAAATGCTGGAACTATAATAACTTCACTTGTAATTTTATTGGCAAGCTCAGGGCTGTCGATTTACTTTAATAATTTCAATTATTACAATAAGGTTTATGGATCTATTGGATCTCTACTTATAGCACTCGTGTGGCTAAATATAGTTAGTTATGTAATAATAATTGGGTTTGAACTTTATGCTAAGATTGATGAAATAAAGAATAAGTTTATTAAATCTTAAAGTCCAAGCATTCCTTCTTTTAGGTCGTCATCTGCTGGATTTCCTCCAAGCCAAATTCCAAAAAGTGCTTGTTTAAAAGCCAAACCATCAAAAGTTCCTCTTTCTTTTCCATTTTTATAAAGGTGAACTGATTCTCCACTATGATAATTTAAAATAATCTCATCTCCCTCAACAAAAGGATCGCTTAAAAACTCTTTAAATTTTGCAATATCATTAGGTGATGATTTGCCAGCAGTTGAATTTTCAAACCCATCTTCCAAAGCTTCAATAAAGCGTTCTCTGGTAACTAATCCAGAAACAATTACTATCCTAATTCCCATATTGGCATCGGACATTACTATGGCATTGTCATCTGAAGAGGTTTTTTCCAAATATAAAGCTCCAACATATAAATCCATAAAACCATACTTCTCTCTAAGACCTCCACCGTTAAGAACTGTATTCACACTATTTATGTTCATTGAAGTATTAAAATCGACGTCTTCAATAGTTTTAGTTTGAGCAGTAAAAGAAATAGAATAAATGATGATTGATGAAGTAAATAAATATTTTAAGAGTTTCATTTTATTAAATTTGGATGGTTAATTTATTTTGCATTTTAAAATTACATCAATTTTTTTAATTTAAAAACGAACAAAGGTTTGAGTACTTTTTATTTAAGGGATATTGAAAATGATATTTGTCATCTTTCTGAAAATGATTCGCGACATGCAGTAAAAGTTTTACGACACAAAAATAATGACTTTATTTCCGTTGTAAATGGTAAAGGATTATTGGCTAAGGCAAAGATTATTGAAGCAAATCCAAAAAAAACAAAGATAAAAGTCCTTCAGACAAAAAAAATTAAAGTTCCTACTATTTTAGGGTTAGCTTTTTGTCCTACTAAAAGTAACGAACGAAATTCATTTATCATTGAAAAAGCAACTGAGATTGGAGTTACAGACTTTTATCCTCTCATAGCTCAAAATTCTGAGAGAAGAAAATGGAATTCAATAAAATTTGAAAAAATATTAATTGCTACTTTAAAACAATCAGGAAATTATTGGCTGCCTAATATCCATAAGCTTGAGGCATTTAATGATTTTATTGTTCGTAAAGAACTTCCTAAACTTAAATTATTAGCTCATTGCAAAGAAGGAAAAAAACAAGACATTAAGAATCTAGCAGATGCTACAAAAAATCAAATTGTTGTTATTGGACCCGAAGGAGATTTTACTTTAGAAGAAATTAATCAATCAATTATTAATAAATTTCAAACAATAAGTCTGGGAGATAATAGACTAAGAACAGAAACAGCTTGTATAACTAGTCTAGCCATTATGAAATTTTTATGACTTATCTAAATTCCTGTGTAATTAAAAGGAGATATTTTTAAAAGTTCTGATTTTATTTCACTAGATACTTTTAAATTATTTATAAAAATCGAAATTGATTTTTGAGAAATCTTTTGATTTTTTCTTGTTAAATCTTTAAGTAACTCATAAGGATTTTCTACTCCCTCTCTTCTAAGAATTGTTTGAATAGCTTCAGCAACTACTGCCCAATTGTTATCTAAATCCTGATCTATGACATCTTGATTTAGAAGAAGTTTATTTAATCCTCTAATTGTTGAAATGATGGCAATTAATCCATGAGCAAAAGGCACACCAACATTTCTTAAAACTGTACTGTCAGTTAAGTCTCGTTGTAATCTACTAACAGGAAGTTTTGCACTAAGATGTTCTAATATAGCATTTGCTATCCCAAGATTACCTTCAGAATTTTCAAAGTCAATAGGGTTTACTTTGTGAGGCATAGCAGAGGAACCAATTTCTCCTTTTTTAATTTTTTGCTTAAAATAATCCATTGATATATAAGTCCACATGTCTCTATTTAAATCGATTATTATGGTATTAATTCTTTTAATAACATCAAAAAGTCCAGCTAAATGGTCATAATGTTCTATTTGAGTAGTTGTTTGTGATCTTTTTAAATTTAATTTTTCTAGTAAAAATTTATTGGCAAATCGAACCCAATCTATTTGAGGATAAGCTACATGGTGTGCATTAAAATTGCCTGTTGCACCACCAAATTTACCAGCATGATTTAAAGAAAGCAGAATTTCTTTTTGGTGATTTAGCCTTTCTACGAAAACATATATTTCTTTTCCTAACCTTGTTGGAGAGGCGGGTTGTCCATGGGTTTTAGCTAACATTGGAATAGCTTTCCAATCATCTGACAATCGTGTTAAATCTTTAATTAAATTGTTTAGAGCAGGAATATAAACATTATTTAAGGCATCTAAAATAGACATTGGAATAGCTGTATTGTTTATGTCCTGGGATGTTAATCCAAAATGGACAAACTCTTTTTCAACTCCAAACCCATCAGCTTCCATTCTTTCTTTAATAAAATATTCAACAGCTTTTACGTCATGATTTGTAATGGCTTCAAAATCTTTTACTTTTTTAGCATCATTAATATTGAAATCTTTGTAATAACTTCTTAATTTTTTGAACTTAGAAATTTCAACTTCTTTAAGTTCCCCAAGAGGTAACTCACATAAGGAAATGAAATATTCAATTTCAACTTTGACTCTGTATTGTATGAGGGATGCCTCAGAAAAATATTTCTGAAACTCTTTTGTTTTAAGATAGTATCTCCCATCAATTGGGCTTATAGAATTTAAAGAATCGCTACTCATTTAATATTTTTATTCTTACAAATTTAACAATAAGGATATTAGAAAACTAAAAATCTACGAATAGCATTATATTTAATTAATTTTAAACTTTTATTAGGAAATGAAATATAAAATTTTACAAGATTTAATTATTCTATTTGTTATCATTTGTTTTACAAATAATAATTCATTGGGGCAAGAAAATAATATTATTAGTAAGACTAAGTCGCAATTAAAACTAACTGAATCTAATCAATTATTTTATCAGGGCAATATTAAAACAGCTTTATTGAATTATAGAGAAATTATTGCATCAAATCCACTTAATTCCAAAGCACAATTTGGAGCAGCCAGATGTTATTACAAACTAAATGATTATGAAAATGCAAAATATCATGTTGAAATGGCATTCAAAAACGATCCAAAGTCTGATGAAGATCTATATTATTTAATGGCTGAGGTTTATTTTAGACTTGGAGCTCTAGAAAAAGCTAAAATTAATTATGAAAAATATAAAACCATTTGTTCTAAACAAAAGTTAAAAGAATATAACATCGATCTCAAATTAAGACAACTAGAATATTCCAATACAACTTTGAATAATTCAAATGAAAAAATTACCATCACCAATATGGGTCCCATGATAAATTCTAAAGGTCCAGAATATGCTCCATCTATTAGTATTGATGGAAAATACTTAATGTTTACATCAAGGAGACCTGATACAAAGGGTGGTAATGTAGACCATTATTATGATCATCAATATTTTTCTGATATATATTTATCAAAATGGGATAGTTTAACCAATAATTGGTCAAAGCCATCCAATAAGTTAGGTAGAATAAATACAGAATTTTACGATGCTTCTCTAAGTTTTAAAGCAGATAATTCTATAATTATTTACAGAAACATCATGGGTGTAACAAAAAGTGGTGATATATATGAAGCTTCCTATTCAAAAAATGATAGTTGGTCATCTCCAAAACCTATATTGTATAAAAACAAAGCAATTAGTAACAAGATAAACAGTTCCTACTTTGAGAGCTCAGCAAGTATAACTGAAGATGAATCTTTTATTTATTTTGTTTCTGAAAGAGTCTCAGGATTTGGCAAAACTGATATTTATTGTGTTAAAAAAGAAGGTAAAAATTATTCAGAACCAATAAACTTAGGAAATAATATAAATAGTCCTGGTGATGAAAAATGTGTTTTTATTCACCCATCTGGTGATCTATTATTTTTCACTTCAAATGGAAGAGATGAGAGTATAGGCAGTTATGATGTTTACTATTGCACAGGTGGGTATAACAATTGGAGTAAGCCAAAAAATATTGGTCGTCCTATAAACACGACTTTGGAGGAGAAAACCATTAATATTTCTAAAGATGGCAACACTGCTTTCGTGGGTGGCTATTATAGCATAAATAATCAGGGAGATGCAGATTTATATAAAATAGATATTTCTAGCCTAAATCTCCTTAAAAAATAATTTTTAGTAATTACTTTAGGCCTCCAAAATCTTTATGCATTTTAAGAATTTAATATTTATCATATTTTTCATTTTATTATTTATTTCTTGTTCAGATAATTTAAAAAAAGCTAAAACTAATCAGATTAATTCCAGTAAAGCCATCTCAAAAATATTTGGTAATGAAGACTTGGTATGGTTAATTGAAGATGATACTGTTATTTTAAATGTGAAATTGATAGAAAATTTCTACGCATTTAAATGCAAAAATGGTAAAAGAGTTTATCGAAAAAAGAAATTTAGATTATATCCTATAAAATCAAAGGATGATCTGATAAAATCAAATAAAATTATTAATTACAACTATGAATTAAAAACAAATAGTCTTCTTGGAGTTTTTAGTAAAATAATTTCAGTAAATAATGAGAAATATTTATTTCAAGAAGAGATAGGAAAAAGATTTATTGAGTCTAATGATAAAAGAGAGGGGATCATTTTGAAAATTATGAATATAGATCCCATTAGGATTGAAAGTAGAAAAGGAAAAATTTACGATAAAAAATATGAAAATATTATTGCTGATTATCTTAATAACAATCTTGTTGATCCAAGATTTCTCGATATGGATGTTATAAATGCTCACAGAAAAATTTCTAAAAAGTTTAATATTACTTTCTATCCAAATTATTTTTATTTAAACCCAATTACTGCAAAACTTGAACCCATATATCTAGAAAAAAGTCTTAATATGGAAAAAAAATCATTAGAACAAAAAATGGCAAAGTTCAGGCCTAATAAGAAATATTTAAATTATTTCATTTTATCAGATTCCAATAAGCTATTTCTAAAAAATGAAAATTCCGTCATAAAAGAAAAAGTAGTTATTCCTGAGAACTTCTTAGTCCATTTTAGAGAAGGACAATCTTTAGATTTTATTGAAACTGGATCTATATTTTCCTACAGTCCTCTCAAGATTAATGGGACCAAAGAAAAACCTGTTAGAATTTATTCATCTGATAGTAGTGGCCAGGGATTGCATATAATTCAAGGAAATCATAAAAGTAGGGTCAATTATTTAGAATTTTTAAGTCAATCTTCTTTTTTAGATTCCAATAAAAATAATAGTCAAATTTTACCAAGTGCTTTCACAGTTTACGGAGGAATAGTAAGTATAAATCATTCTATTTTTAAAAACTTATCTAGTGAAGATGCTGTTAACTTATTTAGATGTAAGTACAAGTTTGAGAATTCTAAAATTGAAAATACATTTTCAGATGCTTTAGATGCTGATTTTAGTACTGGAAAAATCGATAATTCCAGTTTTATTAATTGTGGTAATGATGGAATAGATATTTCTGGAGGTTTTTTATCTCTTACAAATTGTTATTTCAATAATATTTTGGATAAAGCTATAAGTGCTGGTGAAGAAAGTGTACTAAATACATATAATTGTAGTATTGAGAATTCTGATATGGGACTAATATCAAAAGATTTATCTATAGCAGAATCGAAGAATAATATATTTTCAAATTGTAAAATTGCTTATTGTGCGTTTCAGAAAAAAGGAGAGTTTGGTCCAGGAAATATTTTGGTTAAAAAAGACAGTTTAATTAATTGTTCAATAGCTCATCTTATTGAGACCAATTCTAAGTTAATTATAAATGAAGAGGCCATTACAATTTTTCAAGATAATGTAATAGACTATCTTTATGGTAAGGAATATGGGAAAGCAACTGATAAGTAGTTATTTAATTTTTGGGCAATGTTAAATATTCAATCCATTTTAAAACAATACCAACCCATTACATTATCTGAAATGGATGAAGTTGCTTTAATGGAACGTGTTGATGATAAATATACCCTATCCTTTCAGGAACTGGCGAATATTTTAGAAGTCATAAGTAGTGAATATTTTTGTCTTGAAATTGATGGTAAAAGGTCTTTTACCTACCAAACAGAATATTTAGATACTAATGATAATATACTTTTTAAAAACCATCAAAATGGAAAATTGAACAGGTTTAAAATAAGATTTAGGGACTATATTGAATCCAAAAAGACTTTTTTAGAAATAAAATTTAAGTCCAATAAGGGAATTACCAAAAAAACCCGTACTAGTATACCTTTCCAAGAAAAAAACATCACTAAAACTTGTAAAGAGTTTATTGAAAGTGAGACTCCGTACTTAACAAAAAATTTAGATATTAAGCTCAAAAATAATTTTGAAAGAATTACTCTTGTAAACTTAATTAGTAAAGAAAGAGTTACTTTAGATTTTAACTTGAAGTTTAGTAATCCTAATTTAGGTACTAAATCTAGAGCATATAACTTAGGAATTATAGAAATTAAAAGAGAAAAAGAAAATAAAAAATCTCAGTTATTGTCAATTTTAAAAAGAAAAAGATTCCGCCCAACTAGGTTCAGTAAATATACTATTGGATCTTGTTTATTAGACTCCAGTACTAAATACAATAACTTTAAAAGAAAATTATTATTTATGAATAAATTATCACAGAATGGAAGTATTTGGAACTGAATTTTTTGATTTAGAAGATTTCTCCAAACTATTATTCAAGTTTGGCATCAACTTTATTTTCTTAATAATTATTGTAAGACTCATTTATTATAGAATAAAAGATGATAAAGATTATGTCTTTACTTTTATCATGTTTAATATTCTTACTTTCTTTATCTGTTTTCTCCTTAGAAAAGTACCTATGCAAATGGGATTTGCCTTAGGGCTATTTGCTGTATTTGGTATTCTGAGATATCGTACTGAGGCGATTCCTATTAGACATATGACCTATTTATTTATCGTAATAGGAATTTCAATGATTAATGCACTATCCAATAAATCTATAAGCATCTTTGAACTGATATTCACCAATGGGTTTATCTCTTTAATTACTTATTTAATTGATAGAGTGTGGTTTCAAACTTTAGAAGAATCCAAAAATATTCTTTATGAAAAAATAGATTTAATTAAACCTGAGAACCAAGAAGATTTAATTAAAGATCTAAAGGAAAGAACTGGTCTCCCAATCCATGCGGTAAAAGTTGAAAAAATTGACTTTTTAAGAGACACTGCTTCCATAACCATATATTATAATAGATTATAAGTGAAAAATATTTTTTCTTTTTTTCTTATTGCATTCATTTTATTTGGATGTGAGTTCCAGCAAAAAGAAAATCCTATTAAAGATTCAAGTTCATTAAATGCTATTATTGAAATTCCAGCTGGAACTAATATCAAATATGAATACAACTACGATTCACAGGGGTTTCAGGCAGAAATTATAAATGACCAAAAAAGAATAATCAATTATCTGCCTTATCCTGGAAATTATGGATTTATAGAAAATACTTTTATGGATCCGTCATTAGGTGGAGATGGAGATGCGCTGGATGTTTTAGTTGTTTGTGAAGCTCTTCTTCAAGGCAAAAAAATAAATATTGAGCCTATTGGCATACTTAAGTTAATGGATGATGGAAAAGAAGATCATAAAATAATAGCAATTCCTACCTATCATAAAGAAAGTTTTATGCTAGATTCTATTCCAATTTCTGTAAAATTTATCCTAAAAACCTGGTTTTCTAATTACAAAGGAGTTGGTAAAATGCAGTTTATTTCTTGGGGAGATAAAAAAGAAGCTTTGAATGAAATTAAAAAGTGGCAGCTTTAAAAAGTACAACTTAAAAATTCCTAAATCACCCATCTATTCTTTACTAAAGTATCGTTTGTATAGGAAAACTATTTCAATTAAATTTATTAGATGAAAAGCATCACGCTACTTTTATTTACAATGACTTTCACGCTATGTTCCCAAATTAACGCTCAATTTGCAGAAGGAGATAGTTTAAGTTCTAAAAACTTATTTTTAATTATTAAAAATGATGGTGGTGAGTACATTGGAGAAATCATTTCAGATGATGGAAGAGAAATACTTGTAATTACTAAACAAGTAGGTAAATTGTATTTAAATAAATCTGAAATATCATCTATATCTAAAGTTGAGGAAAAAATTAGCTCTATTAAAAATGGTGAATTTAGAGCATCCGGCCCTTTTACAACAAGATATTACTTCACTAATAATGCTTTACCCATTAAAAGAAATGAAAATTATGGTCTTATTCATGTATATGGTCCTGAAGTTCATTTAAGTGTAGCTAATAAAACTTCTGTTGGTGTTATGGCTAGTTGGATAGCAAGCCCTATTGCTCTAGCTTTAAAACAGCAAATACTTAGTTATAAAAAATTTCATTTTTCAATTGGAAGTATAATAGGATCTTCTGGCTATATTAATCAAGGACAAACATACGGTGGTTTACATTGGGGGACCATTACATTAGGGGATAGATCGTCAAACATCAGTTTTTCAGCTGGAGTTGCTCATATCAATTGGCCGTCAAATGATGATAATTTTATGAGTGGTATTAGAGAAATTGGAGAGCGATTTTCCTACAGTTTTTACGATGAAACCCATCCATACTTTATTGCTGAAGAAGACTATAATGCTCAATATGCTTTTGAAGATTCATTAAATATTAGTTCAAATTGGGGTTGGAACGGGAACGGTGATAATTCAAGATATTTTTATAAAAACAAACAATTGGCAACTGTTATTGGTATTTCTGGGATAGCCCCAATTGGTAAAAAAGCAAGTTTCATTTTTGATTCAATGGTTTTTATTACTGAAAACCAAGATGTTAATTACAAAACTAAAGAGAAAGATATTATTTATGAACGTTTTGATAGTCAAGGAAATTCTATGCTAACCCCTTTCACCGCAAAATATGGAGTTGGGAGTATAGCTAATACAACTACAAGAAACATTACTTTTATTTTAATGCCTGCTATGCGATTTAACAAATCATATGAAAAAGCTTTTCAAGTGGCTCTTGCTGGTTTTATTAATTATGATGAGTTAGATGGTTTACAATCTGCTCCAATACCCATGATTTCCTGGCTTAGAAAGTTCTAGTTTTTTAATAATTCTAGCCTTAATAAATTCAATACAGAAATTGAGGAAACATGCATATTTCTTTCTCTGTTATATCCCAATTTTATTTTTTTTGAAACAATTCTATTTTTACTTGCAACAGCAATCCAAACAGTGCCCACTGGTTTTTCTTTTGTTCCTCCACTTGGTCCTGCAATTCCTGATGTTGAAATTCCGTAATCAGTATGAAATTTATTCCTAACGCCTTCAGCCATTTGTTCTACAACTTGTTGAGAAACTGCTCCATAATCGTCAATATCTTTAAAATCGACATTCAATAAATCTACTTTAGATTGATTGTTATAGCTAACTATAGCTCCATTAAAATAAGAAGAACTTCCACTGATACTTGTTAGCATTTTAGCTACTGATCCACCTGTACAACTTTCAGCAGTAGCAATTGTAAGGTTTCTTTCTTTGAGTAATTTACCAACAACACCTTCCATAGTTGCATTTCCATATCCGTATATTTGGTCAGGAATCAATGCTTTCAATTCATCAATAGTTTCCTTTAATTTTCTTTCAAGAATTAATTTATCTAAGCCTATAACAGATAATCTTAACTTTACAATTCCTGGAGATGGTAAATAAGCCAATTTAATATTATTAATTTCAAGCTTATCTTCCCATGACTTGATAATTTCTGCTAAAAAAGATTCTCCCATACCATGTGTTCTGATGGTTTTATTGACCACAACAGTTTCTCCACCCATTTTTGTTAATAATTTTGGAAAGACATGCTCTTGCATAATTCCTTTCATTTCATAAGGCACACCAGGAAGAGAAATGTAAATAATATTATCTTTTTCAAACCACATTCCACTGGCAGTTCCTCTAGAGTTAGAGAGAACTTCACATGACAAAGGAAGTAATGCTTGATCTAAATTAGATTTTAATATTGGACGGTTAACACTTTTGAAATATGCTACTATATTCTTTTCAATATCCTTATTTCGTTCAAGCGATGTATTAAAATATTCTGTCAAAGTATGTTTAGTAATATCATCGTTGGTAGGTCCTAACCCGCCAGTTATAATAATAATATCTGATCTGTTAGATGCATTGTTAAGAGCTAAAATAATATCATTTTTATTATCAGAAATTATTGCTCCATGAGCTATTGTAAATCCAAAATTGTTAAGTTGTTCCCCAATCCAAGAAGCATTAGTATTTATAGTTTGTCCAATTAATAATTCGTCTCCGATTGATATCACTTCACATTTCATTTGGTTAAATTAAAATTAACTTTTGGAAAACTTGAATTAGTTTGGCAATATTTTTGGTACATTCAAATAAAATAATAGTATGAAAATATATCACATAAAATTAGTATTAGGTTTTTTGGCGTTCTCTTTCATAAGTATCGCACAAAGTCAAATTAATATTAATAAACTTTCCAATAAAATAAAGAATGAAATTCCTATTAAAAAAAGTGAAAACAGTAACTCTTTAAGCAATGATGAGGTGATTAAAGGATTAAAAGAGGCTCTAAGTATCGGTATAGAAAAAAGCACTGAGAAAGCTTCAGCTATTGGAGGCTTTTTAAAAAATGACTTGATTAGAATACCTTTTCCCCCAGAAGCTAAAAGTGTAAGAGATAAAGCAATGCAGTGGGGTTTAGATAATAAAGTAGAAAAATTTGAGCAAACCTTAAATGAAGCAGCTGAAGAAGCTTGCAAGACTGCTGCTCCCATATTTATAAATGCTGTAAAAAATATGAGTGTTGGAGATGGATTTAAAATTTTAAAAGGAAATGATGTCGCTGCTACCAATTATTTAAAAAATAAAACAAGTTCAGAACTGTATAATTTATTTATTCCTGAAGTAAAAAAAGCTATTGAGAAGGTGAGTTTGACTGCTTATTGGGATCCTTTAGTAAAAAAGTATAATCAAACTACTTTAATAAGTGGAAAGGAAAAAATTGAAACAGATTTAAATAAATATGTTACTGAAAGGGCAATTGATGGACTATTTAAATTAGTTGAAATACAGGAAAAGGAAATTAGAAAAAACCCACTTAAAAGAACTTCTGATATTTTGAAAAAAGTTTTCAATTCATTAGATCCTTGACAAAGTAATTTTATTTAAATTTAAGAGATGCAGCAAGAAGCTAATCTTTTTAAAGGTTCTATTCCACCTACTGAACTTATTATTACCAACGAAGGAAGAATTTACCATTTAGACCTTCTGCCAGAAGACATTGGATATACTATTATTTTAGTTGGAGATTTAGAAAGAGTTCCAGTAATTTCAAAATATTTTGATAGAATTGAATTAAAAAGATCCAAAAGAGAATTTGTAACTCACACAGGTCTACTTAATAACAAACGTGTTTCTGTTATTTCAACTGGTATTGGATGTGATAATATAGATATTGTAGTCAATGAATTAGATGCTTTAGTAAATATAGATTTTGAAAAAAAAGAAGTTAAAAAAGAACATCAGTCTTTAAATATTATTAGAATTGGAACTTGTGGGGCATTGCAAAAAGAAATTCCTGTTGACCAATTTGTATTATCAACATATGGAATAGGGTTTGATGGATTATTGGCATTTTATAATCCAGTTTATGAAGCTGATGAAAAAGCGCTCCAAAAAGCTTTCTTACAACAAATTCCATGGCCTAAAGATGCGAATCAACCTTATTTTGTTAGAGGGAGTGAAATTCTGTCTGAAAAAATTGGTAAAGGTATGCACCATGGTATTACTGCAACTGCTAATGGATTCTATGGTCCACAAGGCAGATCTTTAAGACTAAAAACAAAGCTTCCAGATATGAATGAGTTTCTAAACAGATTTGACTATAAAAATCAAAAAATACTAAATTTTGAGATGGAAACATCAGCACTTTATGGTTTAAGTACTATGCTGGGTCACCATGCTTGTACTGTATGTGCAGTAATAGGAAATAGATTTTCAAATACTTTTTCAAATGACTATAAAAAAGCTGTAGAAAATTTAGTAATAACTGTTCTGAAAAGAATCTAATCAAATCCTAAACCTTTGCACAATTTTTACGTAATAATATAGGTATGAAAGATGTTAAAGAAATAGCTGCATTAGTGAGTCTGTTGGATGACCCTGATATTAATATTTATAACTTGGTTAAGAGTCAATTACTTGATGTTGGTAATGACTGTATTCCGATACTAGAAAAAGCAAATTTTGAAAATGATTTTGATGAAGTTTACCAATCTAGAATAAAGGGAATAACCCATGAAATAAGACTCAATGAAATATTGTATAATCATAAAGAATGGATACATCATCCTGTAAATTTAATTGACGGAGTTAATCAAATTGACCAATATTTTTTTCCAAATATTACCAGACATTATGTGGAGAATGAAATAAAAAATATCGTAAAAGAAATTACCGCTCTATTAACAGAAAATATGTCTCCATTGGAAAAGGTATCAATCATCAATGATGTGTTGTATGAAGAATATAAATTTAGAGGGGACAAAAGAAATTATCATTCATCAGAAAACTCGTCATTTGGAAAATTACTTCAAAATAAAAAAGGAAATCCATTATCAAATTCTATTTTATATATTGAAATAGCAAGACAATTAAACCTTCCAATAATGGGAATTAATTTGCCCAATCATTTTATTGTTGCTTTTTTAAACATTAAGGACATTAATAAAAACCCGAATAGATTTAGTTTTAAAAAAGAGGATGTTTTGTTTTATATTAATCCTTTTAGTCAAGGAGTCATATTAAAAAAACAAGATATTAAAGACTTTATACAGCAGATTAATGTTATTAAAAATGAGTATTATTTCACACCTTGTCCATTTTCACATATTACCAAAAGAATGTTGACCAATCTTAATTTTAGTTTTAAAAAAACAAACGATAAAATCAAAAAAAATGATATTGAAAAAATATTTAAACTTTATAAACCTTAGATTTTTGGTAATGATATTCATAAATTATTATTTTAATTTTAACATCAAATACTTCATTTTCATCTTAATACCATTTAACAAACTAATTCTTGATTAATCATAATATAATTTTGACTAAATTTAAAGTGTAAATGGATTTTCAAAAATCTATAGAAAAAATTTATGATAGTTCTAAGCTAGCTATTAAAAATAATAATGGAGATTTATTTTTATCTCACTTTGGAGAACTAGATTCAGAAAAAATTTCTGAGTTAAGTGAAGAAACTGAATCTAAATTATTTGAAATTGGTACAGCTAAAAGAAATATCAAAAATATTTTTAATATTCTTATTGAGGGTCTTCAAAATATAATAAAACATGGAGATTTATCTTTAGAAAATAAGCAATCTTCATTTTTTAACTTGGCTATTTTTGAAGATGCTTTTATATGTTCATTTGCTAATTTGATATACAATGAAAAAATAGGTGATCTTTTTAAAAATATTGACCATTTAAATACACTTGATAAAGTGGGATTAAAATCTGTCTATTTAGAAACATTAACCAATGGTCAGATTTCTAAAAAAGGAGGTGCAGGACTAGGCGTGATAATTATGGCTATGAAGTCTAAAAACAAAATAGTTTATAGTTCATCTCCTATTGATGATAAATTGTCTATTGTATTATTAGATATTAAAGTTGATAAACTTTAATAGCATTACTTTATAAAATAATTTACTTTATTTAATATATTCCAATTTCCTCTGGTGAAATCTGGAATTTTCATAGGCATACTTTCTTTTTCTACCGATTTTTTTGAAAGCTCAACTATTGCAGACCATTCTGCTGCATCATAAACATCCATATCTAAGGGCAAACCATTTCTAAGACAATAAATTAATCTATAATCCATAATATAATCCATACCCCCATGTCCTCCTATTTCTTTGGCTTTTTGCTTAATATTTTTAATCACCGATGGTTGATATTTAATAATGGTATCATTAATATCGTTTGAATTTAATGAGCGATGAGAATTTGGTGAAAAACACATAGATTTTATTGGATATTTTTGGATAAAGCCATCGGTGCCACTAACTGTGAAAAGTCTAGAATATGGTCTTGGACTGGTTACATCGTGTTGTAACATAATAGTTTTTCCTTTACTGGTATGAATTAGTGTAGTATTCATATCCCCTTTTTGAAAGTTTTCTCCTTTCCATTCATTATTAGATGATGCATTTTCATTCAAGTATTTACTTAAACCATATTGGTTACTAGACATAGATACTAAATGGGTCATTCTATCACCTCTATGAATATTTAATAAATGAGCCAAAGGCCCCAAGCCATGAGTTGGATAAGTATTACCATCAGTTTTTTTTAGATTTCGCAGCCTCCAATTATTCCAATAGTAGGTTTTACTAAAATTTAATGATCTTAAATCGTGGATATATGCTCCCTCCACATGAACCAACTCACCCAATAAATTATTCTGAGCCATATTTAATGTAGATATTTCAAAAAAATCATACACACAATTTTCTAGTTGAATACAATGTTTTCTAGTCTTTTCAGCTGTTTTTACCAGTTGCCAACATTCTTTAATTGTTAATGCTGCTGGAACTTCAAGTGCTACATGCTTATCATTTTCCATGGCAAAGACAGCAATTGGGGTATGTAGTTCCCAATGAGTACATACATATATAAGGTCAATATCCTTTCTTTGACAAATTATTTTCCAATCGTTATCACCATAATATTTATCTGGTAATGAGTAGGGATAATCTATGAAATATTTATCTGCTGATTGGTTTACTTTACTGGAATCTATATCGGCAATGGCAATAATTTTTACACCTTCAATTTTTGGGAGTCTTTTGAGAGCCATTTGTCCTCTGTTACCTAGACCAATTACAGCAATTCTAACACTGTCGATTGGCGGACATGATAGATGAAGAACATTGTTTGTGTTTTGATATTTTGAAGCACTCCATTTTTCAAATAATTGATCTCGCTTTTTAGAACTGGAATATTCTTGAGAAAATGATGAGAAGGAATTTAGAATAAGAATAATAAATAATGAAAAACGGAAAATCGTTTTTGAAAACATTAATTATTTGACTTAATTAAATTTAATGCTGAACCATATTTAAACCATTCTATTTGCTGAGCATTATAGGTATGATTTAACTTAATAAGTTCTTTATTACCGTCTTTATGAATGATTTCTAAAGTCAAACTCTTTTTAGGAGCAAAATAACTTAAATCTGTAAAATTAAATGTGTCATCCTCTTTGATAAGATCGTAGTCATCTTCATTATCAAAAGTTAAACCTAACATTCCTTGTTTCTTCAAATTTGTTTCATGAATCCTAGCAAAAGACTTTACAATAACAGCTTTAACTCCAAGATGCCTTGGTTCCATAGCAGCATGCTCTCTAGAAGATCCTTCTCCATAGTTATGATCACCAACTACAATTGTTGGAACTCCAGCAGCTTTGTAAGCTCGTGCAGTTGCTGGAACCTCTCCTTTATCTCCAGTGAGTTGATTGGTTACTTCGTTGGCTTCACCTCCAAATGCATTTATTGCTCCAATTAAACAATTATTAGAAATATTATCTAAATGACCTCTGTATCTAAGCCATGGACCCGCCATTGATATATGATCAGTGGTACATTTCCCTTTAGCCTTAATAAGTAACTTAGCGTTTAAAATATTTTCACCATCCCATGGATTAAATGGAGTTAACAATTCAAGTCTTTCAGAATCTGGATTTACAACCACTTTTATATTGGTTCCGTCTTCAGCAGGTGCTTGGTATCCATTATCCTCAACATCAAACCCATTTTTAGGTAATTCATGTCCAATAGGCTCTGACAGAGAAATTTTTTCTCCATTTTTATTTATTAAAGTATCTTCAATTGGATTAAAATCTAATTTTCCAGAAATCGCTACAGCTGCTACCATCTCAGGAGAAGTTACAAAAGCCATGGT
>NTKH01000013.1 GCA_002457645.1 Bacteroidetes bacterium MED-G20 | reverse complement strand
AATGATTTTTTTCAAATTCTTAAATTAAGAAATCCTTACCCCCATATCGCAGACGTCTTCTGTTTGTTTGTCTCATCCAAATTAGTCTTGATAACCATCAGAGTAAATATACAACATATCATCTTTATCTAATTGAACTTAACGCTAGATAAGTAGATTTCTATCTCCTAATAATCTTATTGGTAAATGGTATCCTGTAAGTTATTAATGATTTACAATATAGTTATAAACTTGTTGCTAAGAAACCCTTAAAGCTGTTCTTATTTGGAAAAAAAAATAAATCATAATACTTGCTACCATAACTTTTTGACTAGTTACCTGAATCAGAAGTGAGTTTTGACTTGCGTGAGGACTAGGACCAAAATCCATAATAATTAAAAATAATAATAATATTGTAGTAAATCCAAGTGAAGCAAAAGAGAGAAATTTATCAAATTCAGGTATTTTAAAAACAACATAAGTTTGAGCTACACTGTGAATAAAAAGGGATCGAAAGGCTAGTTTAACAAAAAACATATGAAAAAAAATAGATCCACCTTCAGCAGAGAAAACTGCAATAAATACAAAAGATAACAAGGAGATTATTATTGAAAGTACTAAAACGGCATTGAGTGATTTACTTTTAATGGCCTTAAGTTCTAATTTTATGAAAGATATAAAAAAAGAAAAATAGGAAATAGCGAAAATAATTAAGGATGAATTGAATAAATATGCAGAAACTGTATTGATTTCACCATTTCTTGCAATCCACTCCCCTAAATTACTGAAATAATTATAAAAGAAAAGATATCCTTCGGAGTTAGAATCTAATATTGTACCTCCAGGATACAAAAGCATGGCAATTGTATTGAAAATTACAAAAATTAAAATTCCTATATATCCTTGCCAATATTTAAAATTAGTTTTATTCAAAAATTGATGATTTTTAGTGATTTTTAACGTTTTTTTATCATTTTTAGTACTTTTTCGTTCATTTTATTGCATTTTCGTTGAAATTTCATTTTTTAAATTATTAATATTTTAAATGCTTAAAAAAACTTTCATTTTTGGAAGAATTTTGCATTTTTTGATGTTTTTTTGGTGTTTTTTGATGATTTTTGATAGATTTTGATGAAAAAAAACAATTTTTAATCATTTTTCAAATATTTATTAAAGGCTGCCCTACTTAACGGTTGATACTCATCACGCTCTCCTAAAAGAACCAAATCTTTACTTTTTGAAATTCTATGACTAAAATTGGCTAGATTACCAGTTTTGGTACAAATAGCATGAACTTTAGTAACAAACTCTGCTGTAGCCATTAAACTAGGCATTGGACCAAATGGTTTACCTTCAAAATCCATATCTAACCCCGCTACAATAACTCTTTTTCCATTATTAGCCAACATATTGCAAACACTTACAATATTATCGTCAAAAAACTGAGCTTCATCAATGGCTATAACATCTACATTTTTTGATAAAGGCTCAATTTCAGTGGATGAATGAACCGAAATAGATTCAATTTCTTTTGAATCGTGAGAAACTACTTTATTTTTACTGTATCTATCATCGGTAACTGGTTTAAAAATTAAAGCTTTTTGATTAGCAAATGATACCCTTTTAAGTCTTCTTATTAATTCTTCCGTTTTTCCAGAGAACATCGATCCGCATATAACCTCAATCCAACCCAATTGATCTTGATGATTTACATTATTTTCTAAAAACATAATTTGACTTTTAAAAGAAATTCTTAATCTAAAATATTAAAAAATCTGTTCTTCTATTAATAGATCTTGACTTACTAGAAGAATTAGGAACTTTTGGATTCGATTCCCCATAACCTTTAAACTGTAGCCTATTTTTATCTACTCCATTCTCTATTAAATATTCCATAACACTAAAAGATCTATCCATTGATAATGCCAAATTAGCTTTTTCTGGACCTACATCGTCAGTATGACCTTGAATTTCGATATTCAATTCTTTATTAACTAAAAGCCAATCAATAAATCCATCTAAAACAATTTTTGATGATTCTTTCAATTTAGAGGAGTTAGATTCAAAAAGAATATCATTTATGGTATATGTTTCCCCTTTCTCCATAGGCTTTACGTCAATTTGTTTTTCCTTAACCACAGTATTTCCTACATCCTCTTCAGAAATAAGTAGCGATTCAAAAGCTCCACCCTCAGTTTGAATTTCTAATAAAGCATCTCCTTTAATTTCTTCCACATTAACAATGGCAATAAACTCTCCCTCATCTCCAACAGAAAAATTTTGCTCTTTTTTATTTCCATTTTTATCTCTTAAAATCATTTTGGCTTTTTCACTTCCGTTAGGGCCAAAAGAACCCTTTCCCTTTGCTAAAACTATTTTATCAGGTTTTGCTTCCTCAGGAATTTCAAAATAAAAAATGTCTTTACCGCCCAAGCCTTCTTTTCTTTTCGATGAAAAATATCCATAATGACCATCTACACTAACTATTAATGATTCCTCCGCTTCTTCGCTATTAATAGGATAGCCTATATTTTTTGGAGCTTCCCAAATTAGCGTTTCTTCGTTTTGATGGGTATAAAAAATATCAAAATCACCTGCACCCCATCTAAAATCTGATGATTCAGAGACAAAATAAAAAGTTCTACTATCTGTGTGTATAAAAGGAGACTTATCACTTTCAGAAGAATTAATCGGTTTTCCCATGTTCTCTGCTTTTGACCAACTTCCGTCCTCATTTCTTTTAGAATAATATATATCTATTTTTCCATATCCTCCTGGCCTAGCGGAAGCAAAATACAATGTTTTACCATCTCCTGATAAGGAAGGTTGAGCTTCCCATGTTTGTGGACCATTAATATTAGGACCTAGGTTTTTTAAAGGCGTCCAACTGTAGAAGGTAGTATCAAAATCTTCTCCTTCCCTTTTTAAAGTGATTGTTTTTTTTTGATTTTCTGAAACATAAATGTCACAGTTGAAGTAACCTCCATTTTGGATACATGCACATATATACATTTCTTTATTATTTAAAGAAATTGTAGCCCCACCGTATTTAGGACCTAAATTAAATGGTTCTTCAAGAGGCTTTCCCTCATTAAAGTTATCTCTGAAACTCATTCTGGAAGAATTGGCAAACAATTGCTCGTGATGAACGGCAAAGTCTCCTTTAATATATTCATCATATTCGATTGTATAATAAATTTGCTCATTATCTGGTGATATTACAGGTAAAATTTCGTTTCTTTCAGCAGTTGAAATGTTTTTTAAAACCTTGGGATTAAAAGGAACTGGATTGGAGTAAAAATCACAAAAATATTGTGACATTTCTAATGAAGACTCAATATATAGTTTTTGGTCTTTATGGTTAATGGCAATTTGCTTTTTATTTTCGGTTGGAAATTCTAAAAATTTTTTAAAATATTTTACTGCTTCGCAATCATTTTTTTCCATGTAATAAATTAGGCTTAAGTAATAATATATATCTGCATGAAAGGCAGGGCAAAGCGTTTCTAACTCTAAAAAGTATTTTTTAGGAAAGTCCATTGGATCTCCTGTAGTATATTTTCTTCTAAATGACATCTTTGCCAATTCCCAAATGCAAGGAATACAATCTTCTTCAATTTCTAAAGTCTCTTTGTAGAACTTAACTCTATTTTTATAGTCATATTTTTTATAATTTTTTGCTTTTAAATATATTTTCTCGATGGATTTAGGAACTTCAACTTCACAGTCTAAATCTTGACCAATAATAAATAATTTTAAAAAAAAGGACAGCAATAAACTTAATATGTGAATTCTATTTTTCAATAGTTCTAATTTCGTTTTCTGAGTAAGCTACTATCGCAGCAACGGATGCATCACCAGTAACATTTACTGTTGTTCTACACATATCTAAAATCCTGTCTACAGCAAATACTAACCCAATACCTTCAATTGGAATTTCAGGAAATAATCCTAAAACAATAGTCAGCATCACTAATCCCGCTCCTGGAACTGCTGCGGACCCGATAGAAGCTAATGTGGCTGTAACTAAAATTGCTAATTGATCCATAACCGTTAAGTCTATATTAAAAGACTGAGCAATAAATACAGCAGCAACTGCTTGATATAAACTTGTTCCGTCCATATTAATGGTTGCTCCAAGAGGTAAAACAAAACTGGAAACTCTTTTTGAAACACCTAATTCCTCTTCAACTCTTTCCATAGTTAACGGCAAAGTAGCAGCACTTGAACTAGTAGAAAATGCCAATAATTGAGCTGGTGAAATTGCTTTAAAAAAAGTTTTGAATTTAACTTTAGCAAATCTTCTTATTAAGAATGGATAAACAATAAATATCATGATAGAAAGTCCCACAATTACAGTAAGACTATAAATACCTAAGCCAGTTAATATTTGAAATGCAAAACCTATATCACCTTCAGAAACCTGAACTAATACACCTGCTAATAAGGCAAAAACTCCAATCGGAGAATAAATCATTATGATGTCAACTATTTTCAAGATTATTTCATTCAAACTTTCAAAAAAAACTTTTGTGGGTAGGGATTTACTTTCTGGAATCATTACCATGGCAACTCCAAATAATAGTGCAAAAAAAATGATTTGAAGCATATTTCTATTGTCTGAGGCACTTGTAATGAAATTACTTGGAACAAGATCAATTAAAGGTTGTAAAGGTCCTTTTTCTTTAGTCACTTTTGCGACTTCAATTTTAGATACTGTTTTATAAGAATATTTTTCTACTAATTTGACTCTAGTTTCACCAGACATAAATTTTCCAGGTTGAACAGTATTTACTAATAATAATCCGATAATTATAGCAATAACAGTTGTTGAAATGTAAATAAAAATAGATTTTCCACCCATTTTACCTAGAGTTCTAATATTGTTCATGGAGGATATCCCAACAATTAATGAAACTAAAACAAGAGGAACAGCAATAAGCTTTAAAGAATTGATAAAAATTTTACCAAAAGGAGAAATCCAATCTTCAGTAAAAGATATCCATCCCTGAAATGTTGCCAAAATACTATATCCTAACCCTAAAACAAGACCAATGATAATTTGAATATATAGTGGAATTTTTTTTGACTTTGCAATCATAATTTAGTAGTTCTATTTCTTAATAAATGATCCACAATTACCATAGCAGTCATAGATTCTACAATTGGAACTGCTCTAGGAACAACACATGGATCGTGCCTTCCTTCAGCTTTAATTTCAATATTATTTTTTTCCTTATCAACACTTTTTTGCTTAGTAAGAATAGTTGCCACTGGCTTAAAAGCAACTTTAAAATAAATTTCCTCTCCGTTAGATACCCCTCCCTGAATTCCGCCAGAAAAATTAGTTTTTGTAGTTACTTTACCATTATTTAATTCAAACTCATCATTGTGTTCAGATCCCAACATTTTTGAACCTTTAAAACCAGAACCATATTCAAAGCCTTTTACAGCATTTATTGAAAGCATTGCCTTTGCTAAATCTGCATGAAGCTTATCAAAAACTGGTTCACCCAGACCAGAGGGAACACCTTTGATATGGCACTTTATTTGGCCTCCTACAGAATTTCCTTTTTTCTTTAAATCTGAAATAAAATCAATCATTTTTAAGGCAACACTTTCATCTGGACACCTTACAATATTTTTTTCCTTAGAATTGGTAATATCATCAAAACTAAGATTATCAACATTTGCAAAAATATTTCCAACACTCCACACATAGGCAGAAATTTCAATATTGTAAGATCTTAAAATTAATTTAGCAACAGCACCAGCAACAACTCTACATGCTGTTTCTCTAGCAGAAGACCTGCCTCCTCCTCTATAATCTCTTAACCCATATTTTTCTTGATAAGTAAAATCTGCATGAGAAGGCCGAAAAACATCCTTAATCTTATCATAATCTTCAGTTTTATAATTCTTATTAGAAATTGTAAATCCTATGGGGGTTCCTGTAGTCTTACCTTCAAAAATACCCGACATAAATTCTACTTTATCTCTCTCAGTTCTAGAAGTAGTAATTTTACTTTGCCCAGGTTTTCTTCTATCTAATTCTTCTTGGATGTACTTTAAATCAATGGTAAGACCCGAAGGACATCCATCAATAACACCTCCAATTTTCAATCCGTGAGACTCTCCAAAAGAGGTTAATTTAAATATATTTCCGATTGAATTTCCCATTTAAAATATTAATTAAGATGAACAAAAAATATTTTTATCATAATTTATCAATGTATTCTTGTATAATTACTGCATCAGTAAAATTCATAACATTAAAGTAAAAACATAGCCAAAGCTTACCATTGTCATCTCTTTCCTGGTAAAAATCAAAATTATTATTCATAATAAAGAGTGGATGATTCATAATTTTAAGTTTAAAGTTTTGAGAATCAGAAAGCTTTTTGATTTCAATTTTATTAAAAACTCTATGTAAATTACCTTTATATATTTCAAATTTATCTGAGAATACTTTTTCATATTTAACCTTTAGTCTTTCTCCTTTATTTGTAAGAATCTCAAAATAAGAAGAGTAATAACTTTCTAATTTTCCTTCAATTCCATTTGCCAGTAAATTATTCCCAGCTATATATCCATATTGAAAAGCAAAAATAATTCCAAGAAATAAATTCTTTAAATATTCCCACATTAGTGCAATTAAAATAAGTACAGCACTACCAACAATCAGTAAATTATCATTCAGGGCATGAGCAATTTTTAAAATGACAAATAGTATCCAAATAAGATATATTACAACATCGTAATAGAAGAGGTATTTTTTTTGGGAAGAATTATTTTTAGAAAGAACCGTTAAAAGCCTTCTTACAAGAATAATTAAGATTAATAATATTAATAGCTGCGCGATAAAATTAAATATATAGGGTAATACTGTCACTATTATATTAAATTTTTGTTTTTGAAATAATGAAGCAAGTCTTTGATTAAATATGGGTTAATTTCTGTATAAACCCCATTTGTAATAAGTATATTTTCAGCTTTGAACACAGAAATATATTCGCTTATATTTAAATCTAAATTGTCATCAAAATATTCTTTAAGATTTTTTAAATTAATTTTTTTGTGATAATAAAATTGTAATAAAATTAAGAGTTCTTTATCGTTAAAAACATAAGGAAAAATCAAATCATTATCATAAGAAAAATCCAGAATGTTATCATCTATCTTAGTCAATGAAGATATCCATAAGAGATTAAACCAACCTATATTTCCAGAAACTTCTTTATGTATATTTCTAAAATTTAGGGAAGATCTAAATGAACTGGAAAAATTTATTTTTATTCCTTTATTAAAAATCTCTATACCTGCTAAATTATTTTTGTAACCTACTATTTTTTTAAACTGATTTTTGGAAAATGACAATGATTGAATATATTTTAAAACTAAAGAATCCAAGTAGGTTGTAGAAAGTAATTGCTTCTTAAAAATGGGGTTTAACTCAATAACAAATATCAGCTGATTATTGTATTTTTTAAAAATTTCTAACCATGTTTTGACATTGTTAAAACCCATTTTGCTCTTTCTCCACCAAAGTTCAAAATTATTTAAAAAAACTATGGAGCCCTTTTCTAAGTCTTTAAATAATAATTTTTGTGAATTAGATTTATTAACTGGACTTAAAAGTTTTGCAAATTTTATTTCGTTGGAGTTTTTCATAAAATTATTGGGAATGTCCAACTCAAAACAGTTTTTATAATTAAGAGATTTCATCAACTTGTTTATTATATAGGATTTACCTGAATTTGGCTCTCCAGAAACTATAATAATATTCTGTTCACTATCTTCTCTATTGGAAATAGCATAAGTAATGGTATTTACTTTTTTAGAAATAAAATCTGAAAAAAAAGCATTGGGTTTAGTATCATTATTAAATAATTGTAAATACAATTTTGGAAGATCACTTATTGATTTTGATGATGGTACTTTTTTCTTTACAAAATCTCTAATTAGATTTATTTTATCTTTTTTTGATTGATAGAAAGAGGCTTTATCTTCAACAGACAATAGTTCTATGAGAGAAAGAAACTTTTCCGAGGTATAGTTTTGGATTTTTTCAAAATTGAAACCAGAACTGTCTTTAGAATTTAATTGAATGATTTTCTTGGATTCATTCAACATTAAAAATTGGTGATCATTAAATTTCTTTATTTCTAATTTAAGGTCATCCAAAAATGATATAAACCTATCAATTTTTTGATAAAGATTCTGATTAAACATTTCCATAGTATCTAGAAGCTTCTTTTTAGAGTCTTTAAGCAAATCTTTTTCTTCCTGATTTGCTAGAGTAAATG
Source organism: Bacteroidetes bacterium MED-G20 (assembly GCA_002457645.1). Lineage (GTDB taxonomy): Bacteria > Bacteroidota > Bacteroidia > Flavobacteriales_D > Parvicellaceae > MED-G20. The sequence continues at coordinate 19,337 of NTKH01000013.1, read as the reverse complement.
ACACTAACTTATAAGAGCTTATAAGATTTTCTAACTCTTTTTGGACCCACATTTGATGTTGATCAATTAAGTTGCCAATGGGAAATAATATTTTGTCGTTATAAATATATTGAAGACTGTTTTTTAAATTATATTCTTTTTCTAAAAGATTGTTTTGTGAATTATAAAAATAATTGATTTCATCTGAAGAATAAACTTTAATTTCCTCTAAAAATTTATTAAAAATATCTTCATAATTTATCTGCCAAGTATTATCATCTAGGGAACGTTTTAAACTGTTGTAATCCAATTCCAATTGACTTATCCAAAGGTCTACATTTGATGAATCTTTTAATTTTAATTTTTTACTACAAGCACTTAAAATTTTTTCAATCGGATTGAAAACTTTTTCCTTCATAACTAAAGAAAAGTGATCAAGTTGATTATTGGATATATTTTGAAGTATTGAAGATGAACAATAAAGCACTTTTAAGTTGTGAAAAATAAAAATATTTTTAGATAGCCCTTCCGGAAATGATTCTACAATATTCCACTTTTTATTATATTCCTTTGGATCAAAATTTTCTTCCCTATCTTCTGAAATAATTTTTACATTTTTTTCTCCAATATCTTTGACAATTGCATTGATTAGTTTTGACACAATTAAATTAAGTTCTTTACTTAAATTTGAAAATATTTCTTTATTAATGTTTTCTAAAAATGGTAAGATTTCGTCTTTAGAATTTTGATTAATAAATTCTTTATACTGATTAATATATTTTATGTGGATATTACCAAATATCTTTAATAAATCAGTAAATTGATTTACAAATTGACTTTTCAAATAATGGTCAAATAATTTTACTATTGGAATAACCAATTTAAAAGATTTATCTGAAGATTCTTTTTTAAGAATTTTACTTCTTATTTTATTATTATAAACTGAAGAATTGATGTATTGACTGTCTAAAAAACTTATGGAATAATTAAAATTTATTTTATTGTCAAAAGAGGATAAAAATTTATTAATAGAATGGAAATACTCTTTGATATTTAATGCCATGTTATTTTCAATATTGTCAGCAACCATTTGAACCTTTTCTGTGTTGTATAAATGTTTACTTAATTCATTTATTAAATTTTTGTTATTGAAAACATTTATATAATATTCCTCAAAAGGAAGAACAGAGGATTGAATTTTACTAATAAATGATTGATTAATTTTCTCAAATTCTTTTTGCCATAATAAAATTTGATTATCAAAGTTTTTATCAAAAGTTGTAACTATAGAATTAGTTTGGTTTATTAGTTCAATAGGGTTAGTTGGTTTAGGAATGGTTTTAAGATTGATATCTATTTTTGAATTATCTACAAAACTATTTGAAGCTTCTAAGAAAAGTGCTGAGCCAATTTGACCAAATAGATCATTAGAATAATTAATGAATTGTTTTTCTTTTCCAGGATTTAATTTAGGAAGTTTCATCAATATCATATCTGCTTGATGACTTTTGATTTTTATATATTCATTAATATTTTTTTGATCTAGAAAATTGTTAATCACTTTTAAGTCTGCGACCATCCTTTTTTTATCTACAATTTTTTTCATCTTCTTCAAAACATCCTCAGAGTTTGTCTTTTCAAAATTCACATAATAAATATTTAAGGATGCCTTTTTCCATCTTGAGGATGATCTCAAAAATTTAATTAATTGAAGAGATAATTCATTCTCTTTGTCAAAAGCAGACCACCAGAGATCAATTTTATTATAGTTGCCAAACCCTTTTTTTAAATCATAATCGAGATAAAGTATATTGTAATCCAGATCTTTTAACTTTTGAGTCATTTCTCCAAACCAAATTGGATTTTTGGTATTCTTAGCCCAACCCATTAAAACAGTATTGGGTTCCACTCCAGAAAAACCATAAGTAGTAGCAATGGTTTCTATTCCTTTAAATATATTTTGGCAATATAATTTTCTATGGAAAATAGAATCATCTTTAATTAAGTCATCCTTAAGATTTTGGTCAGCTTTTGGGAATAATACTTTGGCAGATTTGGTTTCAATTAAGTCAAAATTAGAAACCATACCGGCTCTACCAATTATATTTTTTCCAAACTCTATTAAATGTGGTCTATTGTTGGTATTCCCGCTAAAAAGAAGAATATTCGGTTGCCAATTTCTTTTATGAATGGTTTTTTTTTGAATATTTTTTAATCCTGCTTTAACTACCGAATTCCAAACACTTAGCCAAACATCTCCAGTTCCAAGAACTAAATCTTTTTTAGAAAGCCAAAACCAAAAAATTAACATAAATAAAACTGCTACTAGAGTTGCTCCAAGGTTTAGTTGAATCATCAGTAGTAAAGTGGCAATAGAACCTAAAAGAGATATCCATAATGGAATCTTAAATTTTGGTCTAAAATCCGGACTGGACCACTGTTCTAAAAAACAGGATAAATTGATGAATAAGTAAGCAGCCATATAAAACATGGCTACCAATTCAGCAATTACGTTTAACTCACCTATTAAAATCCCAATTTCAGCAATGAAGAAGGTTAAGAATAAAGCATTTCTAGGCTCCTTATTTGATCCAGATTCTTTGGCAAAAAACTTAGGAGTTATTTTATCTAAAGACATGGCTTGCAGTATTCTTGGACCGCCTAAAATCCCACCCAAAGCGGATGATAAAGTTGCTCCCCAAACTCCCGAAAGAACCAAAAATGGAAATGCTCCAAATTCTATAAGAACGTTGTTATTTGTTCTTAAAAATTGACTGTCAATATTATAATAAATGAACACTGAAAGAATTAAATAAACTGACAATCCTATTGTTATTGATAACATTGTACCCCATGGAATAGAAATTTTAGGGTTTTTTAAATCTCCACTCATTGCAACTCCTGCTGTAAAACCAGTAACTGCAGGAAAAAACAATCCAAAAAGCGTAGCAAAACTGGGAGATTCTATAATATCTGAACCTACTTTTAAATCTTTTGAAGAACCCAAAAATATAGAACCTAGAGAAAGGACTATTAAACCTAAAATTACATATTGAATTTTGAGGGCAAAATTAGTACTAATGTAAGCTACTATTAAAACAACTAATAGCGCTAAGGATCCAAAAAATCTTAATTTATTTGTCGAAATACCACCGGTTGCCCAGTCTTCATTAATAACAGGTATTATACTCTCTGAAAAACCAATTAAATATAGAGCAATACTGAAGGCAGTGGCAATAAAAATAGTCAGTCCAATTGCGCCTCCAATAGGAAGACCTAAACTCCTAGTAAGCATGTAATATATACCACCTTTGTCAATTTTTTTATCAGTGGCAATGGAAGAAACACTTAGTCCAGTAGTTATTGAAATAAGGTGAGCAAAAACTATAATTAAAATAACTTGAAAAATTCCTGAAGCATTTCCGACAACACTTCCCAGCCTCATATACATAATAACCCCAAGAATTGTCAATAAAGAAGGGGTCAGTACTCCACTAAAAGTTCCAAATTTTTTTTGACCTGCCATTAAATAATGAAATATATACATTAAATATGCTAAAAGGAATTTATATTACAGTCATAAAGTGAAATAAATATGTTTAATGAATTGAAAATTTTAGAATTGTCTAATGTGTTAGCTGGACCAGCAGTAGGGATGTTTTTTGCCGAACTTGGAGCCAAAGTTTTTAAGGTAGAAAACAAATTATCCAATGGAGATATCACTAGAAATTGGAAATTACCAAATGAAAAAAAAGGAGACTTGTCAGCATATTTTTGCTCTGTTAATTATAATAAAAAACATATGTTTTTAGATTTCAATGATAAAGAAGATGCTCAAGAAATAGAGAAGCTAATTAAAGAATGTGACATTATTATTACGAATTTTAAAGAGGGTGATGCAGAAAAATTTAATCTTGATTTTGAAAGTTGTAAAACTATCAAATCTGACATTATTTATGCTCACATAGGAGGGTTTAAAAGCAATCCCAAAAGAGTTGCATTTGATATAATTCTACAAGCAGAAACTGGATTTATAAAAATGACTGGTAATAAAAATGCCTATGCTAAAATGCCAGTAGCTTTAATTGATGTATTGGCGGCTCATCAAATAAAAGAAGGAATACTAACAGCATTAATTCTACAAAAAAAAGACAATAAAGCTTTTAAAATTACTACAACATTAGAAGAAACGGCCATTGCTTCACTAATGAACCAATCTTCGAATTTTTTAATGTCTAATTATTCTCCTCAGCCAATTGGAACTCTTCACCCTAACATTTCACCATATGGCGAAATTATCAACACTTTAAATCACCAAAATTTAATTCTGGCCATAGGAACTGATAAACAATTTAAAATATTTTGTGAAATAATTAATTTAGAAAAAAAGTGGATACAATTTTTTAAAAATAATAGTCAAAGAGTAAAAGGAAGACAAAATTTATTGAAAGTTCTAAATGAAAAGACTAAAGAAATTCACTCCAAAAATCTATTGAATTCATGTCATGAGTTGAAAATCCCAATTGGTGAAATAAATAGTATTAAAGACGTTTTAGGAAAAAAAATAGCAAAAGAAATGATTTTAGAAGAAACTATTGGAAGTCAAAAAACTAAAAGAATTAAAACTATTGCTTTTAAATTAACCAATTGACTTATATTTTTTGATTCTAGCATTAAGAAGTTTGACGATTTTGTGACCATTTTCTGTTGATATTTGAGCTCCAAAATTATATTGATTGTCAGATATTTTAAGTAATATGGTTCCTTGGCCAATTATCCAAAAAGAATCATTAAATACTTTAGAAAAAGATTTTTCTTCTAAGGGTTCCAATTCAAAATTATTGACATTTTCAGTTAAATATTCTTTCGCTTTTCCAAATCCCCAAATAGATTTTTTTATGGTAAATCTATCTTTATCAATTCTAATGAATTCAATTCCATATTTTCTCCAAATGAGAACTCTTATAATTTTATACCAAAAATAGGTCCAAAAAAATAGAAATGTATAAAAATATAATTCTGATTCTTTTAACTGATCTGTAAAAAATAAATTATAGATAATTACTAATCCACTGGCAGACCATGCTAAGAACCAAAAAAACATTAACCACATTTTCCATCCTTCTGTTTTTGAAGTAATTATCATCGTGAAAAAATCGTTATGATCTTTGAAGGACACTCTATTTCCTATCCATTTCATGTTTCAAAATTATGAAGTTTAAATTTTTAATGAGAATTGTCGAAACTTTTATTTCTAAAACAGGTATAATACATATCTATTTTAGGCATAGAATTTGTTTACTAAAAATTATGATCATTAAAAAGCCCTTTATTCTTTTCTATTTTTTAATTGTTATATTAAACTCATTTAATAATCAATTAGTAGCACAAACTGATAATATTTACGACGACTTATTGGTGTTACTTGTTAATGAAGAATATAAAGACTGTTTTAACAAGTCCTTAAAGTATACTTTGAAAGAAAAAACAAAAAAAGACCCACTACCCTACCTTTTTGCAGCGAAATCTTCTTATGAAATGAGTAGAGATCACAAATACACGGAAGAATTCCCAAAAGCCTTTAAAACAGCTATGTCTTTTGCAGCAAAATACCGAAAGAAAGATAAGGAATATACTTGTAAAGAAGATGCTGAGGAATTTATCAATGAATTTAAAATGGTTATTATAGAGGAAGTAGAAAATTATATTCTAGAGGGTACAGACAAAACTTATGGAAAAGCGGTAAGCTTGGCTAAAAAGATTAGTGATATGGATCCTGAAGATTATGGAGCAAAACTGCTTTATGCATTATTATGTACATTAACTAAAAATAATTCTAAAGCAAAAGAAGTTCTTAAACTTTGCGTTCCCAAGTTAGAGGAATATGGGAAGAATAAATTCAGCTTAAAGTATATGAATAAATCTCAGCAATTCATTTTAAGGTTTACTTTAATGGAATATGCTAATTACTATAAAGCAAAAGATCCAGCAAAAGCCAAAACAATGTTAGATTATGGTATTCATCTATTTTATGATGAAAATGAGTTTTCTAAGATTAGCTATATAATGGATTATAAATTAGTATATGACAATCTGTAATTTGTTAGCGCGAATGAGGTTTTTTAAAATTAAACTCTTTTTTTTAACTCAAATCATTTTTTCTTCGTTCTGTGGTCAACACTATTCCTATAAAATAGGATTGCTTAAGTATAATGGAGGAGGAGATTGGTATGCAAATCCTACTGCTTTAACAAATTTAATTGAGTTTTGTAATTCTGAGATTGGAACTAATATAAACCCAGTATATGATGAAGTAGAAGTTGGAGACAACTCGATTTTTAATTATCCTTATATCCACCTTACAGGACATGGCAATGTTGTATTTAATACCAATGAAGTATCCAACTTAAGAAAATATTTACTTGCTGGAGGTTTTTTACATATTTCTGATAATTATGGTTTAGATCCATTTATTAGGAAAGAAATGAAGAAAATATTTCCTGAACTGGATTTTATTGAGTTACCATTTGACCACCCCATATATCATCAAAATTTTGATTTTAATGAGGGTCTACCTAAAATTCATCAGCATGATGAAAAACCATCTTTAGGCTTGGGACTGGTTCACAAAGGAAGATTGGTTTGTTTTTATGATTATGAATGTGACTTAGGAGATGGATGGGAAGATGCTGATGTACACAATGATAGCGAGGCAGCTAGAATAAAAGCTCTTGAGATGGGAGCAAATATTTTATCCTTTACGTTCTTAGGAGAAAATGATTAATTCTTAAAGTATTTTAAATTTAATCCATATAAGAATATAAAAATTATTGGGAAGATGGAGGAAACTGCTAATTGACTAATACTAAGAGGATTTACAATAAAAGGAACCAAGAGAATTAGAATTTGAGTAAAAATATATCCATAAAATCCGTTCAGTTTAAAATTCCACATCATATGTACAACCGCAAAATTTATAAGGTATAATATTAAATACCAAATTGAAGTACTATCTAATAAAACAAATAGTTTTTCATACATATCTACCACTTCTTTATTTGGCAAAAGAGCAAAAAATTCTTGCTTTACTGTTTCATTAATAAATAAAGAATATATGGTTGATGAAAATATTTGAATTCCTGATCCTATCCAACTCAAAATGCAAAGTACTTTTAAAAGGATAGGTTTTTCGTCATACATTAAATTAGAGTTTTCTTGATTGTCAAAATTTGAAATTGATTCACTCATTAATTTTTTTTGGTAAATATAAAATTTACATCTTATACAGAATTTATTAAAACAAAAATTATAAGCAACATTAAGTGGTCAAACCCCTATTTAACAATACATTTGAATAAATTATTAATTAGTGATGAGTAAAAGTAAAGTTACCTTTGGAAAAGCATTTAAAACTATTATTTGGCCTAGAAAAAAGTTATTATTTGTGGGACTTTTTTTAATAATAATTAGCAGAACGTCTGGGTTAGTGACGCCTATTTTAATGAAACCATTTGTAAATAACGCACTTGGAAAGGATATGAATTTAACATTTCAAATAGTTGGCATTGTAATTTTTTCCGTATTTATAAATTCTCTAACATCCTATCTTCTTACAAGATTTATCGGCGTGGAAGCTCAATATTTAATTGCTGAATTAAGAACAAAAGTGCAAAAGAAAATTCTAACTCTTCCCATAAACTATTTTGATAATAATAAATCTGGAGCTTTAGTTTCAAGAGTAATGACAGATGTTGAAGGAGTTAGAAACTTAGTTGGAACTGGTTTTGTTCAATTAATAGGTGGCTCGTTAGCTTCTATAGCAGCTTTTACCTATTTGATAACCATTAGTTTTAAACTAACCATTTTTGTACTTCTTCCCATGGCTCTTTTTGCAGTAATTGCTATGAAAGCATTTGGCTATATAAGACCTATTTTTAGAGAAAGAGGGAAAAAAAGTGCTGAAGTTTCAGGACGTTTAACAGAATCTCTTAATGGAATTAGAGTGATAAAAGGATTTGGAGCAGAAGAACAAGAATTGACTATTTTTTCTAATGGAGTCAATGAAATATTTCAGCTCGTAAAAAAGAGTATGACTGCCCAAGCTTTAATGGCAAGTGCAGGAGTTCTTATGATTGGACTGGCAAGTGCAGGAGTAATGGGTATCGGAAGCTATTTAGGTTTAAATAATGGAGAATTTATTTCTTATACTGCTATGATTGCTTTTATGGTAGCTCCCATTATTCAAATTGGAAATATAGGAAGTCAATTTACCGAAGCTTTTGCAGGTTTAGACAGAACAGAAGAAATCATGTCAATGGATCCTGAAGAAGATGAAAATATTAGAAATATTGAACTTGACTCTATTAACGGTGATATTTCATTTATTAATGTTTCATTCTCCTACAAAGAAGGCAATGAGGTAATTCATAATATTAACTTCGAAGCGAAAAAAGGCTCTATGACTGCTTTGGTTGGAACATCTGGTTCAGGTAAATCCACCATTGCAGGATTAGCCGCATCTTTTTTAAATCCACAATCTGGAAAAATCACTATTGATGGTATTGATCTTTCTAAAGTTAAACTTAGTAGTTACAGAAAAAAACTAGGAGTAGTCCTTCAAGATGATTTTCTTTTTGAAGGCACTATAAAACAGAACATACTATTTTCAAATCCTAAAGCTTCTGATGAAGAACTAGTGGAAGCCATAAAATCTGCTAATGTTCATGAATTTAGTGATAGGTTTGTTGATGGAATTGATACACTTATAGGAGAAAGAGGTGTGAAATTATCAGGTGGTCAACGCCAAAGAATTACCATTGCTAGAGCCATAATAGCTAATCCAAGAATATTAATATTGGATGAAGCCACCTCAAATTTAGATAATGAAAGTGAGTCTTTAATTCAAGAAAGTTTGAAAAAACTTATGAGTGGTAGAACTACTTTTGTTATAGCTCATAGATTGAGTACCATTAGACAAGCAGATCAAATATTAGTAGTTGAAGAAGGGCATATAGCTGAAGAAGGAACTCACAATAAGTTATTAGCGAAAAAAGGCAGATATTATAAGTTGCACAAGTATCAAGCAAGAATTTAATTATTATTGATAGAGAACTCAAAACAAAAAACCCTCCAAAAGGAGGGTTAATGTTGCGGACCGGACGGGACTCGAACCCGCGACCCCCTGCGTGACAGGCAGGTATTCTAACCAACTGAACTACCGGTCCAATTGGATGTCAAATTTAATTTTTTTGAATGGAGATACAAGAAAAAAATAGTTTTTTAATTTATTTTTTTTCTCTTAATTATATATTCCATTAGAATTTGATCAAATCCTGCTTGAATGTCAGCATTAACTAGATCTACTTTTTGCTGCTTTAACATGTTATGGATTTTGGTAATTCTAGCTTTTCTCTCTGCTACATATTTATCTTTAATTTGTTTAGGATGCATTTTTATTGATTCCCCTGTCTCAATATCTACAACCTTATAATATTTATTTTTAAGATTTAATTGATTTTCTAGCTGGTTATGAGAAACATCAAAAACTACAATTTCATGTAAATGATGTCTTAAGTGCTTAATAGAATTCGCAAACTCCAATGAGTTATTTATGGCCATAAAATCAGAAAATATAAAAACTAAAGAACGTTTATTGATTTTACCGGCCAGCCTATTTAACATTTTAGCAATATCAGTTGACTGATTTTTGCTATTTTGTTTTTTCTTTTCAAGAGTTTTTTCTAAAGAGGATAGTATAAACTGTTGATGAGTTAAAGATGATTTAGCAGGCGCATGAAATTCTAGTTCATCACTAAATAACGAAAGACCAAAAGCATCTCTTTGCTTTCTCATTAAAAATATTAAAGCAGCTGCAGAATCTAAAGAAAAAGTGAATTTATTATAGGGCTGGTCTATAGGGTACATCATGGATGAAGAAGCATCAATTAAAATATGACATCTAAGATTGGTTTCTTCTTCATATCTTTTAATGAATAACTTATCAGTCCTTGCTAAAAGCTTCCAATCTAAATGTTTAACAGATTCTCCATTATTATACAATCGATGTTCCGCAAACTCAACTGAAAAACCATGAAATGGGCTTTGGTGTAACCCTGTAATAAATCCTTCCACTACCTGCTTAGCCAATAATTCTAGGGTACCGAACGATCTTGCTTTCTTATAGTCTATCACTTACAGTAATTGATTTGCTAGATTAGCTAATTCTGATCTTTCTCCTTTTTCTAGAGTAATATGCGCAAAAAGATCATTTCCTTTTAACCTGTCGATTAAATATGAAAGACCATTACTTTGCTCATCTAAATAAGGAGTATCAATTTGAAAAACATCTCCTGTGAAAATAATTTTAGTGTTTTCTCCTGCTCTGGTAATTATGGTTTTTACTTCGTGAGGAGTTAAGTTTTGAGCTTCATCTACAATGAAAATTACGTTTGATAAACTTCTTCCTCTTATAAATGCCAAAGCAGAAATTTTCAGTTTTCCCTGCTCCTCCATTTCCACAATTTTTCGATACTTCTTTTCCTTTTCTCCAAATTGATTTTTGATGAATTTTAAGTTATCAAATAATGGTTGCATGTAGGGGTTTATCTTATCCTCTGCATTTCCAGGTAAATAACCAATATCTTTGTTACTTAATGGAACAATTGGTCTAGCCAATACTATTTGGTGATATAAATTGTGTTGTTCTAATGCACTTGCTAATGCAAGAAGAGTTTTTCCAGTTCCTGCAACCCCTTGTAATGATATTAATTTTATGTCTGGATTTAAAAGAGCGTGTAAGGCAAAAGTTTGCTCAGCATTTTTGGGTTTTATTCCATAAACATATTGTTTTTCAACTCTTTCAAGTTGTTCATCAAATGGGTTATAATAACCCAAAACTGAACTTTTCCCATTTTTCAGAATGTAAAATCCATTAGAAACAATTTTATTTTTTATGACACTAAAATCTGTATTTAGACCTTGCTTATAAAGTTTATTGATAAAATCAGATTCAATGTTTTCAAGAATTTGTTTGCCCTTGTAAAGAGTACTATCTCGATCAATTTTTCCGGTTTCAAAGTCTTCTGCAATTATATTAAGAGCCTTGGCCTTAAGTCTTAAGTTAATGTCCTTTGACACTAATATTACCTTAGCACCTTTATTGGAGACTTTTAAACTTAGTGCTGCATTTAAAATTTTATGATCATTCTTATTTCCAAAAACTTTGACAGCATCAGTCTTTAGAGTTTCATTCTCCATAATGATTTTAAATTTTCCTTTATCAGGGCCATTTATTGGAATCCAGTCTTGTAAAGTGAAATCATTACTAAGTCTATCCAAAATTCTAATAAATTCTCTCGCTTCAAAATTTTTAGTGTCATTTCCTCTTTTAAAATTATCAAGTTCTTCTAGTACCGTAATGGGAATTGCAACATCATTTTCTTCAAAACAGTTTAAAGAATTATGGTCATGCAATATGACAGATGTATCAAGTACAAAAATTTTTTTAGGTTTTTTCTTTTTCGCCATTTAATAAAGAAAACAATTTAAAATTAAAAAGTGATGAATCTTCATATTATTAATATTTATTTAACCATATATTTAAATTCAAATTCATAAGAAGATTTGTTTTTTCTTTCATCAATTACTTCCAATCGACATAGATGATTTCCAAAGTTAACATTGGCATATTGATCTAATGGAACACTGAGCTTGTAAGATTTGTGACTGTAATTAGAAAGCACCCATTTTTCATCAATGAAAACATTATAATCTTCTACCCCACTTTGAAAATCTGTTACTTTAAACTCTAATGACTGGTTAGGGAATTTCACAGCATTATTTCCAACTTTAGAAATTTTGGGTGCAATAGAATCTAGAATTAATTTGTAAGTACCAAACTTATTTATTTTAGAACTAATCCAATCTTCATTCAACTCACCATTTTTATTGGAAATATTACCATTTTTAGTAATGTAGGCAAGAAATATTTTATCTGAAAATAATTGATCCTTTTTACTTAATTTAAGAGCTAAGATGAATTTATTTTTAATCGGATCCTCATTTTTTAAAATGTAACCCGAATTTAAAGGAACTAAATTGGTTTTTTTAGAATCATACATAGAATTAGAATCCATCATAAGAAATAAATTACTATCTAAAGAGTATAATTTTTCTTTAAAAATTGATTCATCAACAATATCACAAAGAGAATCCTGATTGTTTTTAACATAAAAGTTTAAGAACGAAATATTTTGATTGATATCACTTACTTCAATAGATATCTTATGCAATAAGGTATCTTTAAAATGACATAATCCATCTCCCCAAATCCTTTTATAAATAGCTAGTTCATTTTTAGGATGAATAAATAGTTTATGAATTTTTTTTCTTTGAGTTTTATAAGTTTTATAATCTTTATGAATATTTATTTGTCTATTGGTCTCAAAATCAAGTTCATCAAATTTAAGTTCATATTTCATCTGATTATCAACTAACATTTTTATTGAATAAACCCCACACCTATTGCTGCTATTATTATAATAATCAGAAGCCATTATTCCCAAACCAAAAGAACCAGAAATTGAAATGATACTGTCTTTGATAAGATGATATGATTGCTTCCATTTTTTTAAGGAAAAATAAGTTTCAGAGCACTTATTGTTAATTTTACAACCTTTAAAAGGATATATCTTTATTTGATTGAGAATTGGAGGTTTATTATCTGGAATGTCAAAATTAAATAGTTGAGGATTTATAGGATGTTCTGTCTTAGTATCTCTAATTTCAAAATGTAGATGAGGCCCCGATGAACTACCCGTATTTCCAGAGTAAGCAATTACTTCTCCCCTTTTCACTTCTAAAAGAGAAGAATCTAGATAATAAGTGAAGGTTTCATTGGTTATTTCATATTGTTTTTTCCTAATTACTCTTTCAATTTTTTCAGGAAAATGGTCTAGATGAGCATATACACTAGTAAAACCATTGGGGTGGCTAACATAAATTGCTTTTCCATATCCCCAATGAGAAATATTAATTCTAGAAACATATCCACTATCAATTGCATAAATTCTGTAATTAATAGATCCATTGGTTTTAATATCTAGTCCTGTATGAAAATGATTGGACCTTAATTCTCCAAAATTTCCTGAAAGAGCAATGGGTATTCCAATAGGAGATCTAAAATTAATTTGATTGACAACCTGAGAGAACACTGATAAGGAATAGATAAGTAACAATAGTAGAACTCTAAACTTGAAAAAACTTGACATTAGGCAAATCTTATTATAATAAAAGAATTATAAATAGATTATTTTATTTTTTTATTCACAATGAAATTTAAATTTGAATAATTCACTTTAGCCATTAACTTTGTATTAAATGGTATAGTTCAATGGAAAAAGAGATATCTGCAATAAATGACATTAGGAAATTCATCCATATCTTGAATGATAATTTGGCTAATAAAGAGCAAGAAAATACTAATTTAAATCAAGAAATTTCTAAACATAAAACTGAAATTGATCAACTTAAATCCAATATTTCTCAATTAAATGAACAGGTTAAAATGCTAAAATTAGCAAGTCAAATTGATGGCAATGAAGTGGGATCTACAAAAGATGTAAAGTTGATGATTAACGAAATGGTCAGAGAAATTGATAAATGTATAGCCTTACTTAATAAATAAATTATGAGTGAACTTTCTATTAAAGTAGTCATTGGAGGAAGAACCTATCCATTGACTATCGACAGATCTGAAGAAGAGAAAATTAGAAAAGCAGTTTCTGAAATTGAAAAAAATGTTAAGGATTTAAAAAACAATTATGCTGTAGTAGATATGCAAGATTTGTTAGCCATGACTGCTTTAGAATATGCTACAGACTCTGTAACAAGGAACTCATCTGTAGAAATTGATAATCTAAGCAAAGAAATATTTAAACTCAGAGACGAATTAGACTCATAACAAATAAAAGATTATAATTAATGTCATTAGAAAACAAAACTATTCTAGTCACTGGAGGGGCGGGTTTTATTGGAAGTAATATCATTGAATATCTGTTAAAAAAAAATAACCGAATTACTTGTTTAGATAATTTTACAACCGGAAAAAGAGAAAATATCGAAAATTTTCTAAGCAATCCTCACTTTAAATTTATTGAAGGTGATATAACAAATTTGAATGATTGTAACCTGGCTTGTCAAGGAGTTGATATTATTCTACATCAAGCAGCTTTAGGTTCCGTTCCAAGGTCAATTGAGAATCCATTAAAAACCAACGATATTAATATCAACGGTTTTCTAAACATATTATGGAGTGCCAAAAAAAATAATATCAAAAGGATAGTTTACGCAGCTAGTTCCTCTACATATGGAGATTCAAAAAAATTACCTAAAATAGAAAATGAAATTGGGTCACCTTTGTCCCCTTATGCAGTTACTAAATATGTAAATGAACTTTATGCCGGAGTTTTCTCAAATTTATATGGTCTAGAATTAATTGGATTAAGATATTTCAATGTTTTTGGAAGAAAACAAGATCCCAATGGAGCTTACGCAGCTGCCATTCCTAAATTCATAAAAGCTTTTATCAACCATGATTCACCGATCATTCATGGAGATGGGTCTCAAAGCAGAGATTTCACTTATATAGATAATGTCATTCAAGCCAATGAATTAGCTGCCACCACTACAAATAAAAATGCATTAAATCAGGTTTACAATGTTGCTTGTGGTGAACAATCTTTTCTTAATGATTTAGTAGAAGAATTGAAATCTTTACTTTCTGAATTTGATTCTGAGATTAAAAATGTTGAAATTCAATATGGATCTGAAAGAATTGGAGATATAAAACATTCTCTAGCTTCTATTAAAAAAGCAGAAGAGTTTCTTCAATATCAACCTTCTCATAATGTTAAACAAGGCCTTAAAACAGCAATTAGTTGGTATTGGGAGTATTTCAGCAACAAAGCTTAGTTAACAATTGCCAGAACTCTGAGTATTATTAACTAAAAGTCTCCTTATTTTTAATTAGTTATAATTATTTGAAAATAACTTTCAATTGTTAATGTTTATAACATTCAATTAATAATAATTAGAGCAATTATAAAACTTAAGATGAATGAGTAAATTATTGAAAAAAACAGAAATTGAACTGTACCTTATTTTATTTCTTTTATCGGGGATGTTTAAAAATTTATTTTTTTCCATATATGGTAATAATATTATTAAAATACCTCTTACCATCATCTTTGGAATATTATTAATTTTTATGATTTTCTTCAAAGATATTTATAATTTAAAAAGGCTTAAGGAGGATTATAAATCCTTTATTTTTTTATTACTATTTTTTGTCTGGTCTTTATTTTCAATTTCATATTCTTCATCTGAAAATTATGTATGGTATAAATTGCTTGGCTTAGGAACTAATTTTTTAGCCTTTTTTGGAGTTCTTATTATGAAAGAAATTAGCCTTAAACGATTTACAAAATACTTTTCTTATTTCACCTATTTTTTTAGCTTGATCTTTTTTTTGATTAACCCTAACTCCATTTCAAAAAACTTTATTTTTCAAGAATATTTTAATGAAGTTTATATCCAAGGTTGGTATCTTGTTTTGGGCCAGTTATTGATTGTAAATATGTTATTGATTTTTTCATTTTCTGAAAAGAAAAAGATAATTTATAATTTGTTAATCTCATTTAATATTATCTGTTTATTAGGTGGGCGATTCCCTATAGTGTTAGCTTTAATAGTGTTCTTTATTATCAGCATATATCTCATCCAAAAAAAATATCTTACTAAAAAATTATTGATACAATTTTTTAAATCACTAACCATTATCATCTTAATTAATAGCGTTTTAAATCTTTCATCAAAGACATACCAAAGTTTATTATTAAGATCCATTTATAGATTTGAAGTATTGTCTTCTTCTTTCTATGATGTGAATTTTTTAAATGATCAAGAAAGTTTAAATCAAGAAAATAATTCCTTTAATAAGAGATTAGAATATCTTCTTTTTTCTAAAAATAAAATTTTTAAAAGTAAAAGTTCATTGATTTTAGGTTATGGATTAGGTAGTTTTTCCAATGAATACGACCAAACAGATCGGAGGCTATATCCACATAATATCATTGTCGAAATAGTTTTTGAATTGGGACTAATAGGTTTATTATTGGCATTAGCATTTTTAATTTCAAATAGTAGTTCTTACAAAGGTTTTTTTACTAATCTGGCTCTTTTAGCTGCTCTTACATTATTGATTAATAGCATGAAATCATCTTCAATTGTTGATCTTAGGTTACTATTTGCCTTGTTAGCTATATCTATTTTTCACTTCAATAAACTAACTCTACAAAATTGATTAAAGTTTGTCATTTAAGCTCAGTTCATCAAAGGGACGACACCAGAATTTTTTTAAAAGAATGCATATCGCTAGCCAAGAATTTCAATGTCTTTCTAGTAGTTGCAGATGATTTAGGAAATTTAAAAAAAAACAATATCAATATTTTTGATGTTGGTAAATCTAATGGGAGGTTCAAAAGACTTTTAATCACTTCTAAAAAAATCTATAATAAAGCCATAGAACTTAACTGCGATATTTATCATTTTCATGATCCCGAATTATTAAGAATTGGATTAAAACTTGCAAAACGAGGGAAAATAGTTATTTACGATGCCCACGAAGATGTACCTAAACAAATTATGGACAAGCATTGGATCCCTAAAATACTAAGGAGTTTAATATCTTATTTATTTTCAATGTATGAAGCATATGTTGCAAAAAGAATAAGCGGTATCCTATCAGTTACTGAAAATATTTGTAATCGCTTTAAAAAACAAAATAAAAATGTTGAATTAGTAGCTAATTATCCATTGCTTGAGGAAGCTAAAAAAATGAATCAACTAGACTTCAAGAAAAATGAAAAACAAATTTGTTACATAGGAGGATTATTTCCAACAAGAGGAATTTCTGAAATGATTGAATCTATAGAAAATATTAATGTTGAATTAGTTCTCGCTGGTACTTTTTCACCTGAATCATTTAAATCGGAATTAGAAAACAAAAATAGTTGGAAGAAAGTCAACTTTTTAGGTCATGTTAAAAGAGAGGAAATAATGAAGATTTTAAAAACTTCTAAACTTGGCTTGGTTACACTTCACCCAACAAGAAGCTACGTTGAATCACTTCCCATTAAAATGTTTGAATATATGTCTGCTGGGCTGCCAGTCATTGCATCTAATTTCCCTAAATGGAAAAACATTATTAATGAAACAAATTGTGGTATATGTGTTAATCCACTTGATCCAAATGAAATAGCTAAAGCGATAGAATTTTTTTTAACAAAACCAGAAAAAGCAAAAGAAATGGGACAAAACGGAAGAAAACTAATTGAGAAAAAATACAATTGGTCAATTGAAGAAAGAAAATTAAATGCTTTTTACAGTTCTTTATTACAGAGATGAAACTTCAACTTATAAATAGCCTTAATAAAGAAAATATTCTAAAACTATTTATTCTAATAATTGCATTTATCCTACCCTTTGAAAAGATAATCATTAGATATTCACTTGTTTTTTTTGCATTGTTTTGTTTGTTTATTGCTGACTACAAAAGATTGACAGATAGACAAAACTGGATTAAGCTTGGCCTTATAAGCTTATGGATTCTACCGTTCCTTCAATTATTAATATTAAATAAATTAGATGTTTATTGGGAGCATCTTATGACGAAACTAACGTTATTAATAATTCCTATACTAGTACTAACTTGTTACAAGCCATATGATATCAAAATAGGGAAATTGCTGAGGTTTTTCACTTTAGGCTGTCTTTTTTCAGCATTATTCTGCATGCTAAATTCTCTTTTTTCATATTATTTTTTGGGAAATGTTAAAGCTTTTAATTATTCATCTTTATCCATCTTCCATCATCCTGGGTATTTCACCATGTATTTAAATTTTGTTATTGGAATAATATATTTAGCGTTACTAAAACCCATAGAATTTTTCAATATTTCCATTAAATGGAGTATCATAATCATTAGTTTTTTATCATTATTTATTTTAATTGCTTCATCGAGAACTGGTTGGATTACAAATATCTTGTTGCACACCATCTTTCTGACCATAATTATTATCAACAAAAAATTTAATAAAAAAATATTTTTCTGCGTTTTAATTCTTTTAGTTCCTTTTGCTTCAGTCATATACATTAACCCTACTATAAAATTAAGGTTTAATGAGTTAGTTAGGAATGCCATAAATTTAGAAAACACCAAGAAAGTTAGTTCTTCCAGTAATGTTAGAAGAAAAACATGGTTAACTTCCACTAAATTGATTAAGGAAAAATGGTTGTTAGGATATGGGACGGGAATTGGTAAAAAAGCACTTCAAGAACAATATAAAAAAGATGGATACGATTATATGTACAAAAAGAATTTTAATGCGCATAATCAGTTTTTACAAGTACTAATAGATCATGGGCTTATAGGTTTTTTGATTTTATCATTTTACACTTTCATTATGATCTATAATTCAATCATTGAAAAGAAATTTATTTACACCATATTCTTGAGTATCATGATATTGAATTTCTTAACAGAATCTATTTTAGAGACTCAAAGTGGAGTCATCTTTTTTGCTTTTTTTAATACTATTTTATTTTTTGATTGGTTTAATTTGAAAACTTTAAAAAATTGAATAAAGAGGAAAAAAATCATTTTTTAAAAAATGTATTGACCATATTTTCAGGAACAACTATAGCCCAAATTATCAACTTAAGCGCTATAATAATTCTTCAAAGATATTTTTATAGCCCTGAAGAATATGCTCCTTTTAGACTGTTTTTTGAATTTGCTGCAGTATTTAGTAGTATTTCTGCTTTGAGACTGGAAAGTGGACTTATATTAGAGAGAGTTGATCGAAGAGCACTTTCATTACTTAGAATATGTCTTCGTTATTCTTTAATAATTTCATTAATTGGAGGTATCACCTTTACATTTTATTTTATTAATGAAATTAAAGTATTCCAATATGAATGGCTATTATTGGTACTAATGCCTTTTGCTATTTTCGCTAATGGTATTATTCAAATCTCACGTCAGTTTTTTACAAGGTCAAAACATTTTTTAACTATTACCACTTCTAGAGTGATTCACAGTACAACTGGAAGTATTTCACAAATAATAACCGGATTATTAAACTTTAATTTTATTGGATTAATTGTAGGAAGACTCATCGGATTATTTTCTTGCAACCTCAACTATATTAGAAAATTTTTTCAAAATTATGAATGGGTTAGAAAAAATAAAGTATTAGAAAAAGAGTTAATTCAAAAACATAAAAATTTTATTTGGTTTA
>NTKH01000012.1 GCA_002457645.1 Bacteroidetes bacterium MED-G20 | reverse complement strand
TACTGAGCGCAAAACCAAAGTGAAAAAATTTATCATCAAACTGACCTAAATTTTCAGACTGACTAAAAATACTATTGAAATTTAGTAGAACTATAAGGTATAAAAAAGGTAATTTTCTCATTAATAGTCCAAATATAATAAAAGAGTTTACATTGATTATTTAAAAGCTGAATATAAAGTAGAAATTCCTCCGCTAAGTGCCTTAAATGAAAACGATGAAAAGCCTACTTTTTTAAGTTGATGAATAAATTCTTCTCCTTCAGGGAAAGCATCAACGGAAGCAGGTAAATAATGGTAAGCGGATTTATCTTTTGAAATTAATGAACCTAGAAAAGGTAAAATGAATTTAGAATACAAATAAAAAAGTTGTTTAATTGGAAATTTTTTTGGTTTCGAAAATTCTAAAACATAAATACCACCGCTTGGCTTTAAAACTCTTATAATTTCTTTTAAGCCTTTATTCAAATTTTCAAAGTTTCTTACACCAAAACTTACCATAACCGCATCGAAAAAATCATTTTCAAAAGGTATATTTTCAGAATCTCCTTGAATGAACTCTAACTTACTTTGTAAAGATTTTTTTTTAATTTTTTCTCTTCCCACTTCTAACATTCCATTAGAAATATCTAAGCCAACAATTTTTTTAATCTTAAGTTTTTTTTCTGCAGCAAAAGCTAAATCACCCGTTCCAGTAGCAACATCTAAAATAAATTCTGGATTTTTCTCAGCAATCAGATTAATGGTTTTTCTCCTCCACACATGATCGATTCCAAAACTTAAAAAATGATTCAAAAAGTCATATTTTGCAGAAATGTTATCAAACATTTTTTCAATCTGCTTTTTTTTGGATAAATCTGAACTATCGTAGGGTTTTACAATTTTCTGCATATGCAAATTTAAAATTACCAAATTAACTGGGAAAATGTTTAGCAATAATTTATATCCAATATTAAATAATTAATGACTAATAATAAAGTTTCTTTCTTTTGGCTCTCATATTTATTATTTTTATAAAAAAAAGTGATCAGATTCACATAAAACTATTGCTATGAAAAAATTTATATATGCATTTTTATTTCTGCCAGTTATCGGATTCTGTCAAGATAATTTCAACGACTATAATGAAATAATTAATGAGCTAAAAGCAACTACAAAAGATGATAAAAAAAAGAACAAAGTTCACAGGTTAGAAGTTGGATTGAATGGTGGATTAAATATTGCTAATCTTAGAGATTTAAATCCAACTGATGGAGTAACTTTTGACAATGCAAATAAATTGGGTAATTTATATGGTGGAACATTGGTCTATAATTTTAATAAATTTCTATGTGTTAAAGGAGATTTTGATATTGCAAGTAAAGGATTTGAAGTTTCTAATTTTTCTGTTGGGAACAACTTACCCAACATTAATATAGACAGCACTTTACAGAACTTTAACGGAAAACAATTTTTAAACTACTTTGATGTTCCTGTTTTTTTTCATCTTGGATTTGGAAAAAAATTAAAATTTGATATTAATTTTGGTCCTTACTTATCATTCTTATTAAAAAACCGATCAAAACTAGTTAATAATCAAGGAGAAGAAATGGAATCTACTTTGATTGAAGGATTAGATAATATTGATTGGGGATTTACCTATGGATTAGGAATCGATTATCATCTCACTGACAAAATATCAATTGGTTTTGATTTTTTAATTGAACAAGGTCAAAAATTATTGACTGGTGCAGCAATTGGGGATTTTAAGAATTACTCTCAGGATTTTGACTTTGGAGTAAATTTTTTGTTGTTCGAAAAGAAAAAGAAAAAACTGTTTTAAATAAATGACTAAAAAATTTAAACATATTTCTAAAAGTTCTGAAAAATTTTTAGAGATATATCTTAATACTGCATCTCCAACAGGGTTTGAAAGTGCCGGACAAAAAGTATGGTTAGATTATATTAAGCCTTATGTAGATACTCATATTGTAGATACTTATGGATCTGTAGTTGGAATTATTAACCCAGAAGCAAAATATAAAGTAGTTATTGAGGCTCATGCTGATGAAATTTCGTGGTTTGTTCACTATATAACCGAGAATGGATTTATTTACTTGCGAAGAAATGGAGGAAGCGACCACCAAATTGCTCCTTCGAAAAGAGTAAATATTCATACAGATAATGGAACTGTAAAAGCAGTTTTTGGTTGGCCTGCTATTCATACAAGGCTTGGAGGAGTAAAGGAGGAATCTCCAAAAACTGATAATATTTTTTTAGATTGCGGATGTAAGAATAAAAAACAAGTAGAAGCTCTTGGAATTCATGTAGGTTGTGTCATCACCTATGAAGATGAATTTATGATATTAAATAAAACTAATTATGTTGGAAGAGCACTTGATAATAGAATGGGTGGATTTATAATTGCAGAAGTTGCAAGACTCCTACATAAAAGTAAAATAAAACTTCCATTTGGACTCTATATAACCAATGCTGTTCAAGAAGAAATAGGACTAAGAGGTGCTCAAATGATAGCTGAAAGAATTAAACCGGATGTAGCTATTGTTACAGATGTATGTCATGATACCAATACACCCATGATTAAAAAAATTGTGGAAGGGGATTTATCATCTGGAAAAGGTCCCGTTTTAAGTTATGGACCTGCCGTTCAAAATAACCTACTCAAGTTTATTATAAATGAAGCTAAAAAAAATAAAATTGATTTTCAAAGACTTGCAGCTTCAAGAAGTACAGGGACTGATACAGATGCTTTTGCTTATTCAAATATGGGAGTAGCATCTGCTTTAATATCACTTCCTCTCAGATACATGCATACAACTGTTGAAATGTGCTCTAAAGATGATGTGAATTCTGTTATAGAACTAATTTATAGATCATTATTGTCTCTCAAAAATGGTCAAACTTTTAACTACCTAAATTAAATGCACCAGAGACCAAGAAGGAACAGAAAATCATCTGCTATTAGAGAAATGGTTGCAGAAACAAATCTTAAAATAGAAGATTTAATATACCCAATGTTTTTAGTTGATGGTAAAAACCAAAAAAAATCAATTGATTCCATGCCTCAATGTTTCCGTTGGTCATTGGATCTAATGCTCAAAGAAATTGAAAATTGTGGTGATCTGGGAATCCATAATTTTGTATTATTTCCAGCTTTAAATGACCAACTGAAAGATAAAAAAGCAACTTATAGCTATAACCCTAACAACTTTTATCTCAAAGCAATAGAAACAATAAAAAAAAAATTTCCTGAATTCACATTAATGAGTGATGTTGCTATGGACCCCTACTCTTCAGATGGACATGACGGAATATTAGTAAATGGGGAAATTGACAATGATAAATCCATCCCTATCCTTTGTGAAATGGCACTTGCTCAAGCAAAAGCAGGAATAGATATCATAGGTCCATCTGACATGATGGATGGAAGAGTTGGAGCAATTAGAGACACTTTAGATGAAAATAATTTTACACAAACAAGTATCATGAGTTACACTGCAAAGTACGCAAGTGCTTTTTATGGTCCATTTAGAGATGCTTTGGACTCAGAGCCAAAATTTGGTGATAAAAAAACTTATCAAATGGACTCTAGAAATAAAACTGAAAGTCTCATTGAAGCAGAATTAGACGAATTAGAGGGTGCTGATATATTAATGATAAAACCTGCATTGAGCTATTTAGATGTTATACAAACTATAAAAGAGAACTCTAACCTTCCTGTAAGTGCTTATAATGTAAGTGGTGAATATTCTATGATTCATGCAGCAGCTTCTAAGGGTTGGTTGAATTATGAAGATACTTTTTTAGAAGTTCTTACAAGTATTAAAAGATCTGGAGCAGATATAATATTGACTTATTTTGCTAAGGACTTTGCAAAATTAAAGAGCTAGTTTTCTCTGGTAAAAACAAAATTTAAACGATCTGATTGGACGGAATTATATTGATAATTTAATTCCTCGTACTCTTTTAATTGCTTAGGATTTGTTATTTTGTTTTTTAAAATAAAGTCTGCCAAACTCCCTCTTGCAGCCTTGGAATGATTGGCTACTATTTTAAGTTTACCATTTGATTTTTGTAAAAAAGTACAATTAATTATTTGATCAAAATATTGATATTTATTAAAAACCTTAAAATATTCGTTACTTGCTAAATTGATGATGGTTTTATCAGATTTAAATTTAGTCAGGTAATTTATAACATCTTGCTGCCAAAATTCATATAAATTTTTAAAACCATCTAAAAAATTGAATTTCAAACCCATTTCAAGTCTGTATTTCTCTACCATATCAAACGGCTTAAGCAATCCATATAAGCCACTTAAAATTATCAAATGTTTTTGAGCATAAGTTGAAGTATCATCACTCCAATTTTGAGGATTTAAATATTTGAAAGCTGTTCCATTATAAGCTAAAACTGCAGGATATTTATTATTATTACTTTTCCCCCATTCATTAAAATTATAATAAGTTTCTTCCGCTAGATTGTTACTTAATTTCATGAGATTTTGTAATTCCTTCTTGCTGAGTTTAGTTAGAGCCGAATGAATTAATTTCGCTTTAATTTTAAAAAATGGCATTGAATTTTCATAAGATTTAATTTCAACTGAAGGTTGAATCATTGTTTTAGCAGGAGATAATAGAATGTACATAATATTAGTTAAGTACCTTAAGATAATTATCCACTCTAAAAGGTATTACATTTGTCTGATTTGGAGTTAAGCAATACTTAATGTCTTCATTTAAATTTAATTTTTTTAAACGTTTTCTATGAGAAGAGGCTTTTAGAAATCCAAAATAATTTGATTTAGCAGAAAGATATAAGTATCTGGCAGCAACTGTAGAGTCATTACTTGTTTGGAAATTATTTGAATTTAATAATTGGTCACTTATTGCACCAGCACAAATAGAATCTTCCAAGCAAAATTTATTTTGCCAACCAGAACCTAGCAACAATACGTTCTTGTTTAAATCGATTAAATAGCTACAAATAGCATCTAAATTTAAAAATGATCCAATTAAAAGTTGTTTGCTTCTATTTGTAATATTAATAGCTTTAGTACCATTTGTTGTAGTGAGCACGAGCGTTTGATCTAGTAAATTATCATTCATATAGGTCAAAGGAGAATTCCCCAGTTTGAAGCCACTTACAATTTCCCCTTTTCTTTCTGCTGCAACATGATAACCCTTTGATAAATAATCATTGGCCTCATGAATAGAGCTTACAGGTATGATTTTGTTTACTCCATAATGAAAAGCTGTACAAATTACTGAAGTCGCTCTAAGCACATCTATAGCAACTACAATATCAAAACCTTCAGCGTATAAAGGAAAAAGATTTGGAGTAAAACAAATTTCGACTTTTGGTTTAGAAATCATTCAATTTTAAAAAAAGGGAGTTTAACAATTTTTGCAGGGATGGATTTGTTTCTAATATTTATATAAATATTATTTCCAAAGTTTGAATAACTTGAATTAACATAACCCATCCCTATGGCTTTCTTGACAGATGGACCCATAGTTCCAGAAGTGACTTTTCCGATTAGTTTTCCATCAGCATCCATAATTTCATAATCTTTTCTTGGAATACCTCTTTCTAAAAGTTCAAAAGCTACTAATTTGTTTTTAGTTCCTTGAAGTTTGTGATTTTGAATAATATCTTTTCCAATAAATTCTTTATTAAATTTTGTTACCCAAGATAAGCCTGCAGAAATTGGAGAAGTTTGATCATTAATATCATTTCCATACAAACAATATCCCATTTCCAATCTTAATGTATCTCTAGCTGCTAATCCTGTGGGAAGAACATCATAGTTAGGATTGGAAGTAAATAATAGGTCCCATATCTTTTCAGCATAATTATTGGAAACATATAACTCAAAACCTCCAGAACCAGTATATCCTGTTGCAGAAATAATTATATCATTATGACCTCCAAAGATTCCTTTTTGAAAATGATAAAATTTTATTGCTGATAAATTTAAATCTGTATAATTTTGTAGAAGGTCTACCGCTTTGGGACCTTGTACCGCTATTAGTGATGTATTTTCCGAAATATTTCTTAGCTCAGCGCCAACATTATTTTGACTCAAAATCCAATTCCAATCCTTTTCAATATTTGAAGCATTAACTACAAGCATGTAATGATTTTCTTCAATCATATAAACCAACATATCATCAACAATTCCCCCTTCAGAATTAGGGAGATAACTATATTGAGCTCTTCCTGGAAAAAGAGTTGATGCATCATTACTAGAAATTTTTTGAATTAATTTTAGGGCTTTTTCTCCTTTAACTAGAAACTCCCCCATATGTGAAACATCAAAAACTCCAACATTGTTTCTAACATTTAAATGCTCTTGATTGACCCCTAAATATTGAACAGGCATTTCATAACCAGCAAAAGGAACCATTTTCGCTCCTCGTTCAATATGTTTATTATAAAGTGCTGTTTTTTTCATGATTATTTCATTAATGAAGTATATAAATTAAAATATGTTTCTTTTACTACGTTTTTAGAATAATTTTCTTCTACAGATTCTCTCCCTTTATTCCCCACTTTTTTTCTTAACTCTTTATCCTCAATTAATTTTGATAATATTTCTAACCATTCTAATGATGTACTTGCAAGAAAACCGTTTTTACCATTTTGAATAATTTTTTTATTCATTCCAACTGCAGACATTACAGCAGGAATTCCAACAGACATGTATAAAAGTCCCTTCATACCACATTTTCCTTTGGACCACTCATTATTAGGAATTGGCATAATACCAATATCAAAAGAATTAAATAATTCAACTTCATTTTTATTTTCCCATTTTATACCCTCAATACCTAATTGTTTATTTTGATATTGCTCATCACCAATTAAAACAAATTCAATTTTATTTTTAAACTTTTTTTTAAGTTCTAAATAAACATCCTTAATCATTTCAAAATGCTTAACAGTTGTATGACTACCAACCCATCCTATCTTGACAATATCAGAACTTGAAGAATTTAAAATTGGTTTGTAAAGATCTGTGTCAACTGTCGATGGAATGATGGTTACATTAGGATTGATTTTTCTAGCAAAATTAGCTAGATATTCATTTCCACAAGTGATATGCTTACATAAAGGAAGAATTTTTTCTATTTTTTTTTCATCTTTCAAAAAAGAAATCTTTTTATTGACTTCTGAAACATCTTTAACCCATATAGCATCATCAAAATCGTATACAATTGGAATATTATTCTTGGAAATATATTTTTCGAAGTAAATAGACTTTGTTGGAAGAACCTCCCTATAAATAACAATTAAATCATAGTGATGAATTTCACTGGTATGAATCCATCTTCTTTTATAAGAATTTAATCCAATTTTAATTTTTTTTAAAATGTTTTTAGAACGATATAGAGCTTTTTCATCTTCTTCATTGATGATATTAGCTAAAAAACACTGTATTCCTTTCAGCTCTAAAAAATCAAAAAACTGCTCAAACCTGTATCTTTGTCCTGGGCTTCTATCTATTCTATGATGTGCAAGAAATAAGATTTTTTTCAAAACTTTCACTAAAAAATTAATTGGTAAAAATAAAAATGATTTTGTAATAAAAAGATTAAAGTAATTTAATAGTTTTAATAAGTATTCGTATGATCAATTTTAGAAGAAGATTTTAAAATTTATATTTGTATTAATATGGTTCCCAATTGGTACTTACCTAAAAAGTTAATTTTACTTTTTGATATAATATTAACCATTACATCATTACTTTTAGCTTACTTAATTAGATTTGATTTTATTGATTTTTATGATCTATTTTGGATAAAAGAATATGACAGTGTTATTACGGGTGTTCCATCACTTATTTTAATTAGATATTTATCGTTTTTAGCAGGTAGAACTCATAAGGGAATAATCAGACATTTTACAAATGATGATGCCCTTAGAATTTTTTATACGGTATCCATAGGAACAATTATTATTGGCACTTTATCTATTCTAAAATTTAAATTTTATGATGGATCTGCTCTTTTGCCAAAGTCTGTCATTATTATTGAATATTTAGGTACTTTGTTTTTTCTAACTTCCTCCAGATTATTTGTTAAACAATCATTCACAAATCGTAATAAAAAAGCAGGTAAAACAATAAACGTTTTGATTTATGGATCAGGTAAAATGGGAATTATAACAAAGACTACATTAGAAAGAGATGGAGGAAATTCTTATAATATTGAAGGGTTTATTGACGACGATCCTCAAAAAGAGGGTTTATTAATCGATCGAAAATTAATTATTCATCCTAAAAATTTAAATTCACAACTTACAAAATTTAAGATAAATACTGTTATTATAGCTATTAAAGATCCTTCTATCGTAAACAAAAAAAAGTTAATAGATATTTGTCTAAAAAATCAAGTTAAAGTAAAAACTGTTCCCTCTGTTGAGGATTGGTTTGATGGTAATTTTTCAGCACAACAAATAAAAGATGTAAATATTAATGATTTATTAGGAAGAAATCCTATTAAACTTCCTAAAAAAAATATTCAAAACGACCTAATTAACAAAACCATTCTAGTTACAGGAGCTGCTGGATCAATAGGAAGTGAAATTGTAAGACAGTTATTGAATCTTCAACCAAAAAAAGTGATTTTATTGGATCAAGCTGAAAGTGCATTATATGATTTGAACCAAGAACTAAAAAGAAAAAATAAATCTAAAAACACTGAAATAATTGTTGGAGATATTACTAGAAAAGAAAGATTAACGAATATTTTTAAATCTTTTCGTCCTGAAATTATTTTTCATGCTGCAGCCTACAAACATGTTCCATTGATGGAAAATAACCCAACTGAATCCATTAGAACTAACCTATTAGGAACAAAGATTATAGCTGACCTAGCTGCAGAGCATAATATTCAAAAATTTATTTTAGTGTCAACCGATAAAGCTGTCAATCCAACCAATGTAATGGGAGCTTCAAAAAGATCAGCTGAAATGTATTGTCAAGCCTTAAATCAAGAACATAAAACCAAATTTATAATAACAAGGTTTGGAAATGTTCTTGGAAGTAATGGATCGGTAATTCCTTTATTTAAAAAACAAATTAACAGTGGAGGACCTGTTACAGTTACTCACCCAGACGTAACAAGATTTTTTATGACTATAAAAGAAGCTTGTCAACTTGTTCTAGAAGCCTCTTCTATGGGAAATGGAGGAGAAATTTATGTATTTGATATGGGCGAAAGTATTAAAATAATTGACCTAGCAAAAAAAATGATTCAATTAGCTGGACTGAAAATTGATAAGGATATTAAAATCAAAATTATTGGTCTAAGACCTGGTGAAAAAATGTTTGAAGAAACACTAAACATAAACGAAAACACTTCTAAAACTCATCATCCTAAAATCTTAATTGGAAAAGTTTCAGTGGTGAATTTATTAGATATTAATAAATCGATTGAAAAATTAAAAATGTTTATCAAATCTCAACAGAACGATCAAATCATCAAACAAATGAAAGAGATTATTCCAGAGTATATTAGTAATAATTCTGAATTCAGTAAGTTTGATAAGTAGAATCTAAACTCTAATGCTCTCAGCAAAAATATATTTTCATCAGTTAAAATTCATAAATCCAAGTGGAACATCCAGAGGAGTTTTAAAAATTAAACCTTCTTGGTTTATCAAAATATTTAACGAAAAAAATCCATCTATTTTTGGATTAGGGGAATGTGGCCCCATTGAAGGACTGAGCAAAGATTCTTTTAAAGATATTCCTGAAAAGTTGCAAGAAGTTGTTAAAAACATCAATTATCTGTCCCAACTAGATTTATCTACTTTCCCAAGTATTCAGTTCGGAATCGAGAATGCTCTTAATGATTTTAATAATGGAGGAGAAAGAGTAATTTTTAAAAATTCTTTTTTGAATGGAAATCCAATCAAAATAAACGGTCTTGTATGGATGGGAAATAAAGACTTTATGTTAAAGCAAGTTCAAGAAAAAATAGAAAATGGATATTCGTGTCTTAAACTTAAAATTGGAGCCATTAATTTTGAAGAAGAAATTTCAATTATTAAGCAAATAAGAAAAAAATTTAGCTCTGATTCCCTAGAAATTAGAGTTGATGCTAACGGAGCGTTTAATAATGATGTATTATTAAAAATCAACAAGTTAAGTAAATTAAAAATTCACTCCATAGAACAGCCTATTGGAGTAAACCAATGGTATGAAATGAAAAAATTGTGTGAAGAAAGCCCCATTCCAATAGTTTTAGACGAAGAGCTAATCGGAATAAAAGATAATAAAGATGAACTTTTAGACTTCATAAAACCTCAATATTTAGTACTTAAACCTACATTAATAGGCGGATTTAAAAAGACTAGAGAATGGATTAACAAAGCAAACAAAAGAAATATTGATTGGTGGATTACTTCTGCGCTAGAATCAAATATTGGTTTGAGCGCAATATCACAATTCTGTTCGGAATTTAAATTGAAACTTCCTCAAGGTTTAGGTACTGGTCAGCTATACAGAAATAATTTTACATCTCCATTAGAATTGAAAGGAGAAACAATTTATTATCAAAAACAAAAACATTGGGACTTATCATTTTTTACTTAATATGATAGAAACTAATTATAAAGACATATTTCAAATTGATAAAAATAAATTAGATGAAATAGACACTGAAATCTATCAACTTTTAGAGTTTTGGAAATCTAATAAAAATGAAATTTTGGTAAATACATCTGGATCTACAGGCAAACCTAAAGAAATAAAAATATCAAGAGAACAATTAATAAATAGTTCTAAAACAACTTTAAGATATTTTAATCTTAAAGAGAATACAACTTTTTTAAATTGTCTACCAGTAAAGTATATTGGAGGAAAGATGATGATAATTAGAGGAATCATTGGAAAAGCAAATATTGTATTATGTAAACCCTCAGTTAACCCTATAAAAAAACTTCATAGGAAAATTGATTTTATGGCAATAACCCCTTTACAGCTAGATAATCTATTAAAAAATATTACCATATTTAGTAAAATTAGACTAACAATTGTCGGAGGTGGAGAAGTATCTGAAAGACTAATTAAAAACCTTCAAAATATCCCATACGACTGTTATCAAACCTACGGAATGACTGAAACAATATCTCACATAGCAGTAAGAGATTTAAAAAAATATACTGAAAATCAGTATTACAAATGTCTAGAAAACAATTCTGTAACTACCAATTCTAAAGATCAATTAGTAATAAATTCCAAACACCTAAAAATATCAAGCTTAACTACAAACGACATAGCAAAAGTATCTGGAAATAAGCATTTTAAAATAAAAGGTAGAATTGATAACATTATTAATTCTGGAGGTTTTAAAGTAAGTTCTGAAAGCATTGAACAATTGCTCAACAAAACTTTCCAAAATAAATTGTTTTTTATTGACAAAACAAAATGTGAAAAATTAGGTGAAAAAATAATTTTAATTGCAGATGAAGAAATTAATTTGGAAGAATTAGTAGTATCAATTCAAAAAATTAAGGATAAGAAAAAAAGACCAAAAGAGATATATTTCACCAACCATTTTTTTTACAGCGAAAATCAAAAAATTGACAGACCAAAAACTAAGATAAAGGCGTTAACTTCAAATATTATTTATAAACTAAATTAAAAACTTTGAAAATATATCTTTCGTTTCTTTTTATTTCTTTTTTAGGTTTATGGAAAACCACCTATCACGAAACTTATATCTCCATTTCAGAAATTAGAATTTTGAAAGAAGGAAAGATAGAACTAAGTTTAGAATTGATTGCTCATGACTTTGAATATGTATACCAAAAGAGTAATTCAAAAGAAATCAAGTCTGTTTTCAATAAGGAATTAGAATATTACGATAATAATTTACTAAAAGAATTTATTTTTAATCATTATTCTATTTCTGAAAGGAATAATAAAATTGATTTAAAAATAATAGGTAATGAAATAAATCTTGATGGAATATTAATAATATACATTGAAGGTGATTGCAAAAAAAATCTTAAAGAATTAACTGTATTCAACGATTTACTGGTTAATTGGTTTCCCGATCAACAAAACATTGTAAATTTGAGCGGTGAATTAAAATCAAGTTTCACATTTAATAAAAATATCAAAATCCATGTTTTTCAATAAATATTATTCATTACTCCTCACAATAACTATTCCGGCCATTTTGTTTGGTCAGAATCCGAATTTAAATTACAACAAGTTTAAACAACTTAAGGAAGAAGTTGCCACTCCTAATGTATTTAGAACAGCTTCAGGCGCTCCGGGCCATCAATATTATCAAAATGAAGCTGATTATGTAATGAATATTTTTTTAAACGATCAAAATCAAAAACTAACAGGATCTGAAACTATTAAATATCATAATAACAGTCCTGACGAATTAGAATATTTATGGATTCAATTAGACCAAAATAAAAGAGCTCAAAACTCTGATAGTTATAAAATACAAACCGGAGATATCAAATCTTTGAATACAAGAAGTATTAAAAACATGGATCCAGAATTTAAAGGTGGATTTAATATAACTTCTGTTACCAATAGCGATGGCTCTCCCCTTTCCTTCACGATTAACCAAACTATGATGAGAATCAACTTGAGTAAACCCCTTTTACCCAAAGAAAGTTTTGAATTCAATATAGATTGGTGGTACAATATTAACGACCGACTGGAAATTGGAGGGAGATCTGGATATGAGTATTTTGAAGATGATCAAAACTACTTATACACTATTGCTCAATTCTTTCCTAGAATGTGTGTTTATAATGATACTGAAGGATGGCAAAATAAACAGTTTTTAGGAACTGGAGAGTTTACTCTACCTTTTGGAGATTATGATGTTAAAATTTCTGTTCCTACAGATCATATTGTAGCTGCTACTGGTGAACTTGTAAATGCTAAAGAAATTCTAAGTTCTGAACAAATTGAAAGACTTGAAAAAGCTAAAAACAGTGAAAAAGAGCCTGTATTTATAGTAAATGAGAAAGAAGCTATAAAAAATGAAAAAGGAGTTAAAAAAGGTATAAAAATATGGCACTATAAAGCTGAAAATGTGAGAGATTTTGGTTGGGCTTCCTCAAGAAAATTTATTTGGGATGCTATGATCGTAAGACAACCTTCCAAAGATGTTCTTGCAATGTCATTTTACCCCAAAGAAGGTAATCCTCTATGGGAACAATACAGTACAAAGGTGGTCGCCCATACTCTAAAATGTTATTCAAAGTATACTTTTGATTATCCTTATCCTGTAGCAATCTCAGTTCACACTAAATGGATTGGAATGGAATACCCGATGATATGTTTTAACGGAGGAAGACCAGAAAAAGATGGAACCTACTCCAAAAGAACTAAATATGGAATGATTGGTGTTATTATTCATGAAGTTGGCCATAATTACTTTCCTATGATCATAAATTCTGATGAAAGACAATGGACATGGATGGATGAAGGTCTCAATACCTTTTTACAATATTTAACAGAACAAGAATTTGAAAAAGGATACCCTTCCAGAAGAGGACCAGCTTATAAAATTGTTAATTATATGAAAGGGGATAAAGATAGAATTTCCCCTATAATGACTAATAGTGAATCTATCCATCAATTTGGAAATAATGCTTATGGAAAACCTGCAACTGCAATGAATATTTTAAGAGAAACCATTATGGGCAGAGAATTATTTGATTATGCATTTAAAATATACTCTAACAGATGGATGTTCAAACACCCAAACCCGGAGGATTTATTTAGAAGTTTAGAAGATGCCAGCTCTATAGATTTAGACTGGTTTTGGAGAGGCTGGTTCTATTCAACCGATCATGTAGACATAAGTCTTGACAATATTAAATACTATCGAATAAATGACCAAAATCCTGTTACTAACAAGGCCGAGAAGAAAATAAATTTTACTGAAGTTTATAACAAAGATATTTCCAATCAAAGAAATAAAGAGCTGGTAACTTACAGAGAAAATGACAAAGGATTAGAAGATTTCTACACAAGTTATGACCCTTTTAAAGCCACCCCGAAAGAAATCAAAAAATATGAGAAATTTAAAGAGAATTTAAATGAGGATGAACTAGAAATTATTAATTCAAATCAACATTTTTATGAACTGGAATTTTCTAATATTGGTGGATTAGTCATGCCCATAATATTAGACTTTACTTTTTTAGATAACACAAATAAGATTATAAAAATTCCTGCTGAAATATGGAAGAAAAATAGTTCAAAAATCACCAAGGTATTTGCTTTTGATAAAGAAGTTAATTTAATAGAGTTAGATCCGTTTATGGAGACTGCAGATACAGATAGATCTAATAATTTTTGGCCTCCTAAAATGGAACCATCAAAGTTTGAACTTTATAAATACAAAAATAGACGTTCAAGACCCTCTGACAATCCAATGAAAAAAAAGAAATAGAGCTGAGTTAATCATAACTCAACACTTAAATTCATCATTAAAATCTCAGTTTTAATCCGACAAAGAAATTGATTCCTGCTTGGTTAAATGCCCCAATTTGATTGAAACTATTAGTTCCCTCAGCATTTGCATAAAAATCGTAGGTGGTTGGATCGCCTACTGTGTTGAATCTATATACCCATGCATTAGAAATATAATTTTGATTAAATAAGTTTCGTATCCAAGAGCTAATTACAACTTCTTTAAAAAGTTTTGTTTTAATTGTATAGCTTAGTCTAAAATCATTTACTAAATAAGCATCGAGTTTGGCATATTCACTCGACGTGTTGTCTATAAATTGATCGCCAACGTATTTAGTTACCAATGCCAAATCTAACTTTCCGTTTTCAATTGAACTAAATGGAGAGAAAATCAATTGACTTCCACCAATAATTGACGGTGAAAAAGCTATATCCGTATTTGAATGATTTACTGAATCTTTTCCCCAAGTATCCCAATTATCTATGTACTCATTAAACTCTTTTATCCTATTTTGACTTAATGTTGCATTTAACTTCCAAACTAACTTATCCATTAATTGAAAAGTACCTGTAAGTTCTAATCCTCTTCTGTAGCTATCAGGAACATTAACCCTTACTGCAGAACCAACATCATTTAATTCACCAGTCAAAATCAATTGATTATTATACTGCATATTGTAAAAATTTGCAGCAAAACTTACTGTTTCTGAGGAATATCTATAACCCAATTCAATATCTAATAGACTTTCGTGGGAAGGTCGGTTATTGGGCGTAGATTCCGTAAAATCATCTCTGCTGGGCTCTTTATTACCAACACCCATAAAACCATAAAAATTTGAATTGGAATTAAAATTGTAATTAAATCCAACTTTTGGGTTGAAAAAAGACAATTTTGCAATTTGACTTAAATCACTTCCATCCTGATCTAAACCTATAAAATCATAATTAATAAATCTTTGTTGTAAATCAATGTAAGCACTGAAATTTGAATTCAAATCGTAGTTTAATTTTCCGTACAAGTTAATATCATTTTTAGTAGCATCGTTATCGTAATATCTATGTCTAATATTTCCATTGCTGGCATATTGTGACCAAATAACTTCACCATAATGTCCTCCTAAATATTGGTTGGCACCTCCACCCAAAGTTAATTGGAATTTCTCCCCAAAATATTCAGCAGAATATACAACCCCATAGAAATGATTATCTAACCATCTTCTGCGTATTAGATCCGTTTCAGAAATAGTATCTCCAGAACTTGTTATAACGTTCTGCAAACCATAATCTATTAAACTTTCTTGACTAAAATAATTTAAAAAGGCATTTTGACCTATTCCCTTGTACTGCTCAAAGTAGCCTTTTCCTCTTGTGTAGTGTAAAGAAACATTTAATTTTAAGTTTTTATTTGGCTTATTGGTAAAATGTAGTTGGTAATGAGATTGATTATAATTGTCCACTTCATTTTCATATTCATATGGGTTGTAAGTTTGTCCACTGTCGTTGTAATCTTCTTGTAAGAAACTGAGAGGAATTCCATACCAAGCTTGATAAGTAACTTCTTGACCAGAGAATGCTACAGCCTGAATAGATGTTTTTTCCCCTAAATAACTTCCAGATAAATAATAGGCGTTTAAATTGGAAGAAGCTCTATCAATAAAACCATCTGAAGCTACTCTAGATAATCTTCCTTCAAAATTCCATTTACCATCAATCAACCCTGTTCCAATTTTAATGGTGTTTTTTAAAGTATTAAAAGACCCGTAACTATTAGAAATTTCACCATAAGGGTTTTGAGAATTCACAGTACTTAAAGTGCTTAAATTTACACTT
Source organism: Bacteroidetes bacterium MED-G20 (assembly GCA_002457645.1). GTDB lineage: Bacteria > Bacteroidota > Bacteroidia > Flavobacteriales_D > Parvicellaceae > MED-G20. Next base: position 11,694 of record NTKH01000012.1, on the reverse strand, counting down.
GCCCCAAATGCAGAAGCACCAGTGGTAGATGCCCCTACCCCTCTTTGAATTTGGATATCATCAATAGAGGATGAAATATCTGGCATATTTACCCAGTAAACTCCCTGAGATTCTGCATCGTTGAAAGGAATTCCATTAATGGTAACATTAACTCTTGTTGCATCCGTTCCCCTAACTCGAATTCCAGTGTAGCCAACTCCTGCACCTGCATCAGAGGTGGTGACTATTGAAGTAGCTTGATCTAATAGAATTGGTAAATCCACTCCGTGATTATTCACTTCAATTTCATCTTTAGAAATATTTTCGTGAGCAACTGGACTTTTTTCACCAACTCTTGTGGTAGTTACTTCAAATTCGTCTAGAGTTATCTTACTAGAATCTGATTGAGATTGGGCATTTAAAAAGCCAAAAACAGCAATGGTAGATAGTAAATAATTGTATTTCATTTTTTTTAGGTTAAATGTGTCTTACTGGGGGTAAGAAAACACAAAGTTTAAACATTTAACATCCTTTCGCCAGCATTATCTGGATCAAGTTATATTCTGCTATATAACAGAAAATGGGTATAATCTCAGCTTTTTACAGCACCCCCTAATGAGTTTAGTAAAATTATAAATTAATTTTACATTATAATATTTTGTAATATTTTTTTTGCTTGAGTAAATCTTTTTGACTTATTTCCTTCAATAATTTTAAATTCAATTCCCTAAACTCTGATTTTTTTCAGATAAATATTGAAAAGTTCGGTTTTATTATTTGGATTTTCTCTTTGAGGATCAAATTCCCAAGGTATTTTTTTAATACATATTAAATACAGATCTGAAAGATTATTTTTGAACTTATCTATAATAAATGGATCATGTTTTTTGTATTTATACTCACACCATATTACAAAAGTTAATAAATCCGTACCTAAAATTATAGTTAGCCATTTTTAGAAAAGGTTCATAGGTTAAAACATGGAATTTGGCTATTTATAATATGTTATTACAATAATAGGGTCTATTAACATTTTGAAAAAATATTTAAGAATATTATGTAATTAAATAAAACCCTGACAGGACTTTTAATTGTTCAAATAAAGTGGTTTTCCAAGATGATTACGGTCCAGCAAATAATATATTTCTTAATTCTTTAATGCCTTTTTTTTCCATTCGAAATAACCCATAAATGCAATAATTATAAATATAAAAAATTGAGCTACACTTAAATAATATTCTTTAAAAATAAAAAGCGGTACACAAAATATATCTCCAATAATCCAGAGAACCCAGTTCTCAACTCTTTTCCAGGCCATAAGCCACATTGCTATAAAGTTAAGTGCGGTAATAAAAGATTCCATTAAAACAAATTTCCAATCAAAATTTAGGATTTCTATATTGGATAGAGCCGAGTATATCAATAATGTTAATAGTGCGGCTACTATGATGTATAGTATTTTTTCTTTAATAGAACTGAATTTAATTTGGACCTTATTCATTTCAGAATTATCTTTTCTGGACCAATTGTACCAGCCATAAATATTCATCACTAAAAAAAATAAATTAATTACAGCTTGGCTATATATCTCTCCAATCCAACATAAATAAATCCATATCAGGACGCTGACCGTTCCTATTGGATATAATAGAATATTTTCTTTTTTAGCAAACCAAACACTAATTATGCCTGAAAGTACTGCAACAATTTCTAAATAAAAAGTCAATTTTTTCTAAATAATAAACGAATATAAAAACAATATTAACAAGAGAATTTTAAAATTGTTTAATTTTTTATTTGAAATGTTAAACATTTTTGTTTAAGTTTGAGGCGTAAATAATAAACAAAATGAAAAAAACTTCTGTAATTAGAAAAGAACATTTTAATTCTGCCCATAGGCTTCATAATCCAAATTGGTCAGATGAAAAGAATCTTTCTTTCTATGGTAAATGTAACAATCCCAACTTTCATGGTCATAATTATGATCTAGAGGTAACTGTTACTGGGATAACGGATGAAGAAAGTGGTTATCTAATAGACATGAAAAAACTATCTAACTTAATTAAAAAAGAAGTTCTAGACTGTTTTGACCATAAAAATCTAAACTTAGATGTTGTAGAATTTAAAAATTTAAACCCTACTGCAGAAAATATTTCTAAAGTTATTTACGATAAATTAAGAAAACAACTTGATTTAAAATTTGAACTTAAAATTAAATTATATGAAACTGAAAGAAACATTGTTGTTTACCCAGCATGATACCATAGATTATAACTATGATGAAGTTGGTGATGAACATGTTAGTAGCTCTTTAGAAACTCCCTTAAGAGAAGATGCATTTGAAATTTCCGATAATAAGAAAAAAGAAATAATAGCAGATCATTTTAAAGGAATAATGGAAACACTTGGTTTGGACTTGAATGATGATTCCCTTATGGGAACTCCACATAGAGTTGCCAAAATGTATGTTGATGAAATATTTAATGGCCTAAACCCTAAAAACAAGCCTAAAGTTGCTCTTTTTGAAAATAAATACCAGTACAACGAAATGCTTGTCGAAAAGAATATTACTTTTTATTCTAATTGCGAGCACCATTTTGTTCCGATAATAGGAAAAGCTCACGTGTCTTATATATCTTCTGGTAAAGTAATAGGACTCTCTAAAATTAATAGAATAGTAGAATATTTTGCTAAAAGACCACAAGTTCAGGAAAGATTAACTAATCAAATCGGTAATGAACTTAAGGAAATCTTAGAAACTGATGATATTGCTGTAATTATAGATGCTAAACATTTATGTGTCTCATCTAGAGGAATTAAAGACGATACATCCTCTACAACTACTTCTTACTATTCTGGGAAATTTAAAAACAAGTCAACTAAAAAAGAATTACATCATTATTTAAGTTCATGATAGAGTTTAGCAAACACTCTGGAATTTATACAATTAAAGTAAAGCAGAATATTAAAATGACTCTAAATGATGCTTGGAATTTCTTTTCAAACCCTAAAAATTTAAGTACAATTACTCCTAAAGAAATGGGATTTAACATTACTTCAGAAACTTCTGATCAGATGTATGTTGGTCAAATAATTACTTATAAAGTCTCTCCGCTTCTTGGAATCAAATTAAATTGGGTCACTGAAATTACTCATATCAATGATAAAATGTTTTTTGTTGATGAGCAAAGATTTGGTCCCTACACCATGTGGCATCATGAACACCTTTTTTTGGAATCAGGTAATGAAGTTGAGATGACTGATAAAGTTTCTTTTAAAGTCCCTTTTGGAGCTTTAGGAAGATTATTTGTACCCATTTTAGTAAAACCGCAATTAAAGAAGATTTTTAATTACAGAATAAAAATAATAGAAGAAAAATTTAACAATGAGTAAAATATTAATAGTCGGAGGAAGCAAAGGTATTGGAAAAAAAATATCAGAAATCCTAGAAAATAAAGAATGTATTATATTTAGCAGAAATAATGATGATTCAGCTAACTCTAACCACCATTATTATAACCTAGATGTAAATAATGGTGAATTTCCCGAAATTGAAGATTTATCCTCAATTATATATTGCCCTGGCACTATTAATTTGAAACCATTTAGATCTTTAAAAGAAGAGGATTTTCTAAATGATTTTACAGTTAATTTATTGGGAGCTGTTAGAGTGATTAAACATTATCTAAGAACTTTATCAAAATCTCCAAATGCATCCATAATACTTTTTAGCACTGTTGCAGTAAAGCAAGGTATGTCCTTTCACGCTTCTATCGCCTCAGCTAAAGGTGCTTTAGAAGGTTTAACAAAATCACTGGCTGCTGAATTTGCAGGAAAAATAAGAGTAAACTGTATCGCTCCTACTTTAACCAACACCCCATTAGCAGAAGGTATATTAAGAAATGAAGAAGCCATTGAAAGATCTAATGCCAGACACCCTTCCAAAAGAATCAATAACGTAGATGATGTAGCCAATACAGCTGTTTTTCTTATTGAAAGTAACAATATAACTGGCCAGATAATTGGTGTTGATGGTGGATTGTCAACTTTGAAAGTTTAATGAATGAATATTTTTTGGTTCAGAAGAGATTTAAGAATTAACGATAATACAGCACTTCATAAAGCTTTAAGTGAATGTGATAATGTACAACCCATTTTTATTTTTGATGATCAAATTATAGATGAACTTGATCCTGATGATGCACGAATAACCTTTCTTTATTTAGAACTAGAAAAAATCAATCAAAATTTAAATAAAAAAGGCAGCAGTATTCAAATTTTTCATGGAGAACCTTATCAAATATTTAGTGAAATTGTAAATCAATATGGTGTTGTCAATGTTTATACTAATAAGGATTATGAACCTTATGCTATTGAAAGAGATTTAAAAATATCTGCATTGTTAAAAAATCTGGGAGGAGAATTAAAGTCTTACAAAGATCAGGTTATTTTTGAAGAAAATGAAGTAGTAAAAAAAGACGGTTTACCCTACACAGTGTTTACCCCATTTAAAAATAAATGGTTGGAAAAATTTAACAGTTCACAATCAAATATCCATACTGATTCAGATTTTAAAAAATTATCAAAATCTAGTTATAAATTTCCAAGCATGTCTGATTTAGGTTTTAAAAAATCAGAAATATCAGTACCTGAATTCAATCTGAAAATGGTTCCTAAATATGACGAAACCAGAAATTTTCCTTCTTTGGATAGCACCTCTAAAATTGGGCCGCACTTAAGATTTGGTACAGTAAGTATAAGAGAAATTGTAGATAAGGTAAAGAATGTAAACAGCACTTATCTAAGTGAATTAATTTGGAGAGAATTTTTTATGCAGATATTATGGCATTTTCCTAAAGTTGTTCATCAAAACTTCAGATCAAAATATGATGGTATCAAATGGCGAAATAATGAAAATGACTTCCATAAGTGGTGCGTTGGTAAAACAGGATACCCTTTAGTAGATGCAGGAATGCGAGAACTGAACCAAACAGGATTTATGCATAATAGAGTTAGAATGGTAACTGCCAGTTTCTTGTGCAAACACCTTCTTATTGACTGGAGATGGGGAGAAGCTTATTTTGCCAAAAAGTTATTGGATTTTGAATTGGCCTCTAATAACGGAAATTGGCAGTGGAGTGCGGGAACTGGTTGTGATGCTGCTCCTTATTTTAGAGTTTTTAATCCTTCTGAGCAAATTAAAAAATTTGACAAAGAACACAGATATATTAACAAGTGGGTAACAGATCTAAATGATTTTTCTTATCCAGAACCAATGGTGGATCATCCTATGGCCAGAAACAGAGCTATAGAAACTTATAAAAAAGGCTTAGAGGTTGCATCACAAGCAACTTCTTAAAAAATTAGTTTATTACATTTTATTCGGATTTCAAAAAAAGAAAAATCGTAGATTAGTTGTTCAATAATTTTAATGAAGCTCTCCTTTATAAATAAAACATTACCCACTAACCAACTAGTTCGTTATTCTATTCTTTTTTATTGGTCGATATTTTGGCTTTTCAATATTGTAGATAAAATAATTGGTGGCAGTTTATTTCTTTGGGTAGGCAGAGATAGATTTGCTCAATTTCAAAAGTTTTTTGCTTCTGCCGGCCTAGAATCTCCTTGGATAGCCAATTTTGCATTAATAATTGCTGCTGGATTAGAAGTTTTTGCCTTTATTTTCTTTACTGGAGCATTATTGTATTTCTTAAAGAAAAAAATAGAAACTTCTAGAGCTTGGTTTTTTATAGGAATAGTTTTAACACTAATTACTTTCACTATTTTCTCTATAGGAGATCATATTTTTGGAGATCGATTTGAATTATTAGAACATACTTTATTTTGGTTTTTGACCCTTTTCTCATGGGTGGCTTTTATAAGATTAGAAAACCATTCAGAAACTGAAAAAACATCGCTTACCAAAAAACAAATTTTATCCGTGTCTTTCATCTCTTTTTTGTTAGTTACCACCACATGTTTTTCCATATTTAGTTATAACTATAATTTTTTTAGTAGAAGAACAGATGCTTTAACAGCTGAACCAGTTGGTGAAAATATTTATAAAGTTTCTTTTCCATTTCTTGGAGGAAGCGTAGTTTTTGAAAAAACAATCAATGAATTTAAATTGGAAAACCCTACCAAAAAAATCAATCATATTTACACCGTACCAAACCCCTTAAGACTAAAAAAAGCAGATGGTCTTATTTTTTATATAATGACAGAGGATAAATGATGAAAGAAAAAAATATATTGAGATTTTCAATACTCTTTTATTGGACTTTTTTCTGGGGATTGAGTGTACTAGATAAAATAATTCCCGATGTGCATCATTTATGGGTTGGTAAAGATTTTTTTGCATTATTTGTTAAGTTTTTTGGTTCTCTAGGATTAAAAGATCCCATTTTTGCTACTCTTGCCTTAGCCTTTGTTTCATCACTTGAAGGATTGAACTTTGTATTTTATTTAATGGCCAGTATCCACTTTTTAAAAGGAAACGAATCTAAATCACAGAAATGGTTCTTCAGAGCCATCTTCACATCCATTACCTTATTTAGTTTGTTCTCTATTGCTGATCAGGTATTTGGCGATCGTTTTCAACTATTAGAGCATGGATTATTCTGGCTAATATTAATAGCATCTTGGATACTATTTAAATACATTTCTAATTCTGATGGTAAGTTGTTAGAATTCAAAGTGGATAAAGGATTAAAAATTGCAATAGCAATTGGTGTTTTAATTACTGCAGGTGCCTCCATTTCCATTATAGACTTTTCAAGTAAGACTTTTACCAATGTCAGTGCACCAGTTAAAGGAATTGAAGTGATAGATGATGTATATAAATTTGACTTTCCATTTTTAGCCGATAAATTGGTATGGGAAACCACCATCAATACTTTTAAAGAAAACCATCCAGAACTTAAAATCAACTACATATATACTGGACCTTCAGAGCTTAATTCCAAGAAGAAAACGCATATGTTACTGTATGTTTTTACAGAAGAGGTGAAATTAATTAAGGATAATTAAATTTGGTTTTATTGGAAGTAAATAGGTAATCTATTGTAGCTTTTTTCAAAATAAGCACTTCTTTTATAAATAAAATATAGCTGGTCCCATTCAGAATTAGCAAAATTAGCATCTTCCTTTTTCTTAAGTTCATATTCTTTTTTTAGCTTAAGATCGTTATTTAAAATCTCTTCTATCTTATCTATAAAAACATAACTAGAAAAGTATTCTTTCTGTTGAAGGTAACTATCAAAAAAATTCCAGCTTAAGTAAGCGTCTTCCAACTCTGGTTGTAGTACAGAATGAATAAAAAGTGCAGCATCTTGATTAGAATTTACCAACCAGTCCCCTTTCTTTAACTGAATTAGTTCTTGATCTCTTTGAACTTTGACATTTTTTAATTTATAATGCCCTTCGTATGGTTTTTTGGATGCTGCAAAATCAACCACTTTATAAACCCCAAGATTCATTATAGTATCTTGAAGTATCTTGGTCATTTTAACCTTATTAGTCAGTAATCTTTCTACTACGTCTTTTTCCTGGGCGTTTATATAATAGAACTTTGGAAGTCGTACAGAATCGTTTGCAATAGAACTATTGTAATAAGGCACATATTTGGTGTATGGTTTGTTAGTATCGTATTTGAGTCTACTAAGACCAGTTATTTTATGAATGGGAAAAGAATGCTCATAACCCTTAAAAAGTATAGAATCTTTTTTGTAAGAATTAATGTAGTTGTATTTTAAATATGGTGATTCTATTACAAATCTTCTTGCTTTATCTCTGGATTTTTCAATTGAAGACTTGTTTAATGAAGTCCAGTTAATTAATTCTTCCATAAAAGCCAAGGTGGCCTTTACTCTGAAAGGAAATGGTTTTAGCATATGGGTTTCTACTGTGAAACTTATAGAGTGAAATAGAGAGCCGTAACCCATTGCATATCTAGGAAGATCATCAAAAGAAACGATTCCTTCATTTGGTGTTTTGCCTTTTAAATCTACATAAGGAAATAAATCTATTTTATGATTTTCTTTTATAATATTAGTTAAACTAGGTAATAAATTATCGTAAATAATACTATTTAAACTTGGTGCCAATCTTTCTCTCAGAGAACTTATATAAGTAAGAATATATTGGTAGTCTGCCCCATTGGAAACATGGTTATCCACAAATACATCAGGATCTAAAGCGTGAAATATAGTTGCAAACGTAAAAGAGTTGACCGCATCCATTTTTATAAAATCCCTGTTTAAATCTAAATTTTGAGCATTTCCTCGAAAGCCATATTCATTAGGTCCATTTTGATTGGCTCTACTATTACTAGATCTATTGAGCATTCCACCAATGTTATAAGCTGGAATAAAAGCTACAACAGGGAAATTTTTAATACTAGTTTTATTATTTAAAAGTTCTTCTAACCAAATTAAACAAGCATTGATACCGTCAGGCTCACCAGGGTGAATGGCATTGTTAAATAAAATAGTAGTTTTTTCTCTGGCTTTTTTAAAGGTATTGGCGGAATCTTTTGCACCATTTACAATACAAACATAAATAGGCAGTCCATAATCTGATGGTCCCATATTATAAAGCTCGACTTCACTATGAGAAGTTGAAATTTCTTTTAGAAAAGAAATTAACTCACTATACGTTGGAGTGGTATTTCCTCTCCATTTTTCTTGGGAGTAAACTTTAGAAAAAATTATAACAAAGAGAATACTAAATATCAATCGATTCATAGATGTTGAATTTAGTAAGAATTATTAAGCTATTTAATGCAATCCCTTAGCAGCCAAGTATCTTTCTGCATCTAAAGCAGCCATACAACCTGTACCTGCGGCAGTAACAGCCTGACGATAAACATGATCTGCTGCATCACCTGAAACAAAAACTCCTTCAATATTAGTTTTTGAGGAACCAGGATTATTTTGAATATATCCACTTTCATCCATTGTTAACCAAGGATTAAATACTTTGGTATTCGGTGTATGTCCGATTGCTATGAACACACCTGTACAAGATATCTCATGCTTTATTTGGGTTTGATTATTTACTGCTCTCACACCAGTTACCACATTTCCATCTCCTAAGACTTCATCCAATTCTGTATTATGCAATATTTCTATATTTTCAATACCTCTTACCCTATCTGCCATTATTTTTGATGCTCTAAATTCATCTCTTCTAACTAGCATGGTAACCTTTGTACAAATATTGGCCAAATAAGAAGCCTCCTCACAAGCAGAATCTCCTGCACCAACTATTACCGTTTCTTGTCCTTTATAAAAAAACCCGTCACAAACTGCGCAAGCGGAAACACCTCCACCATTAGACAAATAATGCTGCTCTGAATCCAAACCTAAATATCTGGCAGAAGCACCAGTAGAAATAACAATAGTATCTGAATGAATTTCTAATTTATTGTCTACCCATACTTTGTGTACAGGTCCAGTAAAATCAACCTTGGTAATCATTCCTGATCTTACATCAGTACCAAATCGCTTAGCTTGTTCTTCCAAATCTACCATCATTTGAGTTCCATTAACACCCTTGGCATAACCAGGGAAGTTATCAACATCAGTGGTCGTAGTTAGCTGACCACCTGGTTGTAACCCTTGATATATAACAGGGCTCATATTGGCTCTTGAAGCATAGATAGCTGCTGTAAAACCAGCTGGACCAGAACCAATTATTAAACATTTTAATTTTTCAATTGTTGACATAGTAAATTATTAAGATTGCAAATATATTATTTATGATAGCTTCCAAGAAATAAACTTATTCACATATTAAAGTATCATATGAAACTCCATATCCATAAAATATCCCTATTCCATCTCCCTGAACATTATAGGGTAAGTTTCCTGAAGATCCGAATATTCCTCCATTTGAAACTGCAGCATTTTCCATAGCTCTCACATACAAATACACTGGATATGTAGTAGTGGTTGATTTTATTAAAATAGTATCCCCCGATTTAAAAAATCCTTCTTCAATTCCTTCATCATCTGGCCCTTCAAAATTACCATCTTCCCCCCTTGGAAAAGCAAATTCAAAACTCAGTCCATTAAATAATTTATCATCTGTAGAACTTCCTATTGGTGCTAATGGTCTGATATCTTTAATAGTACCCTTTACATTATCAAAAGGAGGAGGATAATTATACTTGTAAGTATTGATTCTTTGAGCAAACCATCTGTAACAATTACCTAAAGTATCTGGATCAGTAAATTTTGTTCCAATAAAACCTAAAGAGTCATAAGCTTCATATTTTTCAAACCATAAACTATCCAATATTAAGGACTGAGGGATTTTGGCACTTGCTTGGATATTTTTATCATTAACATCAATATTAATTGAATATGTTTTACCTAATTGACCCATTGCACTAAAGTCTAATGAAGTATATAAGTAAATACCATTAAATTCAATCTCTTGGAGCGTGAAATTGTTAATACCATCATTAAGAGTTATCTCAGCATCATGGATAAAAATTTCATTAAGTATATTGCTGTCTATTGGATCAAAATAGCCCTGGCTACTGGTTAATACGACCCTTGGAGGCAGACCATTTTCTACAGTTGCTTCCACTACAATAATTTGCTCAACTTCTGGCAATTGAAAATCTATTGATTTGGTACAACCTGATATAAATAAAATTAATATATAAACTAATTTTCTCATTTAGAAACTAAAATTCCATGTAATACTTGGTAAAATTGGAAATAATGATACTTGACTTGCCCCAAATTCCGCAGTTCCCTGTAAAGGATCTCCACTAGCATCAAAAAATATAAAATAAGGATTTGCTCTGTTGTAAAGATTATACACAGAGAAGTTCCATGAAGAAGTAAATTTTTTCTTTACTTTTTCTGTTTCATTGGTTTCATTGTTTGTAATTGTTCTGTATGGATTGGAATCTACAGTTACGGAAATATCTAACCTGTGGTATGGATCTAATCTATATTGGTTTCTTTTACTCCAAACTGTAATAATTCTATTTTCTTCTAATGAAAACCATCTACTTTCGGGAAGAGATAAAGAATTTCCTGTTGCAAACACAAATACAGCTCCTATATTCACTCTTTTGTTTATTTGATATTGACTAACAATTGATAGATCGTTTCTTCGGTCATATTTAGCAGGAAACCATTCTCCATTATCAATTTCATTAAACTTACGCATGGTTTTAGAGTAAGTATAACCAACCCAACCATTGAAATCGCCTAATCTTTTTTTAATGAAAAACTCAGCTCCGTAAGAATATCCATTTCCAAAAGTTAGCTGATTATCTACATTATTAATAAAATTATCTTCGGGAAAAGAATTTTCCTTATACTCAATTAAATTATTTAAATCTTTATAATACAACTCAATTGAAGCTTCATATTTATTATCAAAGAAGTTTTTAAAATATCCAATACTATACTGAGAACCAACTTGAGGTTTTACTATTTCAGTACTTGGAAACCATAAATCAGTGGGTAAAGAAACAGAGGAAATTGAAGCTAAATGAATGTATTGATAGTTGTGTGAGAAACCCATTTTAAGAGAAGAATTATCAGCTAACAAATATCTTGCAGATAACCTTGGTTCTGGCCCAAAATAGGTTTTAATGGTTTCAAAAGAAGAATAAGTTCTAGTGCTATCAGTTGTTCCATTATTTGGGTTTTTATAATATCTAGTAAAAGGTCCTATATGCTGGTACAT
>NTKH01000011.1 GCA_002457645.1 Bacteroidetes bacterium MED-G20 | reverse complement strand
TTATGATAATTCCTCTTTTCCAGTTTGTTTTATTCAAGGTGATGACGATATTTTTGATTGGACTCTCGACGCCAATGGAACTGCCTCTACTTCAACAGGTCCGTCAGATGATATTTCTGGTGGAGGTAATTATATTTATATTGAGGCATCAACTCCTAGAGTCCCTGGTGATAGCGCTGTAGTATTTAGCCCATACATAGATAAAAGTTCTCTTAATAGTGCAAAACTAACATTCTATTCACACATGTTTGGAGCATCTATAGGAACTTTGAGAATTGAAGCATCTGATGATGGTGGAAATTCATATATAACAATATTCTCAAAGTCTGGAGACCAAGGTGATCAATGGAACTATGAAACCGTTTGTTTGGGTGCTTTTTCAGATACTGTGGTATTTAAAGTAACTGCTTCAGTCGGAGATGATGGAAGTGGTACCCAATGGTTTGGAGACATTGCCATTGATAATTTTGAAATTAGTGAAGGTGTTGCACTAGATATAGCAGGACTCTCAGTTACTGTAGATCCCATTTTAGCCTTAAATAATGCTCCTTTTATAATCTCTGGAGATTTAAATAATATAGGATGTAATACCATCAATTCAATGGATATAAATTATTCTATTGATGGAGGTGCAACAGTTACAATGCCAGTAAATAATATTAATTTTTTAACTGGTGATATTTACTCTTTTAATCATATAACCACATGGAATCCACCTTCAAGTGGTACATATAACGTGGAAATATGGGCGAGTAATTTAAATGGTTCAAACGATATGGATTTAACAAATGATAGGGTTAATACAGATATTATTGTAGCAAGTGCTTTAGCTCAAAGACGACCAATAATGGAATCATTTACAAGTTCAACATGCGGACCATGTGTTGCTGGTAATAGTAATGTTGCATCTGTTCTTTCAAATTATGCTAATGACCAGTATTCAATTCTCAAATATCAAATGTCTTGGCCCGGGGTTGGAGATCCTTATTACAGTGATGAAGGAGGAGACAGACGTGTTTATTACAGTGTGAATACTGTTCCAAATTTAGTACTTGATGGAAATTCATGGCAGGGTAACTCATCGTCTTTAACAACACAATTAGTTGATGATGCTATTGCAACTCCATCATTTATTAATCTTTCTAGTAATTACAGCATTGGAGGACAAACTATTGACTTTACAGTAGATATAGATCCTCTAGCTGACTTCAGTAACCTTACCCTTTATGCTGCAATTTTTGAATACATAACTTTTAATAATTTTGGAACAAATGGAGAAATTGAATTTAATTATGTGATGAAGAAAATGGTACCAGGGTCATCAGGATTTAATATTACTTCTCTTCAAGAAGGTAATCAAGTTACTGAAAACTTTTCATACACTTTCCAAGGCAATTATATATTACCTCCTGACGCAAATAGCCCTGTTAATCATACAATACAACATACCGTTGAAGATTTTAATAATTTAGGTGTCATAGTTTGGATTCAAGATGATAATTCAAAAGAAATTTTACAATCTACAACAGCTTCTTTAGTTTTAGATGTTAACGAAGATTTAACCAGCTTAAATAAATTTATGGTCTTTCCTAACCCTTCTAATGAAATAGCTACTATTGCATTTATGGGACTTCAAGACAATGATATAGATGTTAAATTAGTTAATCTACTTGGTGAAGTTGTTCTTCATGAAAGTTTTACATCTTCATCAATATTAGATAATTTCAATATAGATGTTTCCTCTTTTAGCAATGGAGTTTATAATGTTGTAATTACATCAAATGACAAAATATCAACACAACAATTACAAATTTTAAGATAAAAGTCATAAAATTAATTTAGGAGGGTTTCAATACTTCACTTGCATTGCGACCCTCTTTTTACCAAATTTCAGTTCCTCTATAATTTCGAATTTTTGTTTGCTATGGAAATCTAACGATTGTTGATTTAAAGGAATAGTGTTTACTTCACAACAAAGAGGAACTGATGCATTACTACTAATTTCATATAGCTTTTTATATATTCTAGATCCAACTCCCATTCTTTGAGCTTTATCAACTACAGCTACTCTGTCTACATATAAAAAGTTGGTAAACTTTCTTTTAAAATATTGATAATTTAAAGATTGATAATTACTATTATTATTCATCACAACAGCAAAACCTATATAATCGGCATCGTTTTTAACGTATATTATATATTTTGAATCAAGACATAATTCTTTAACATGAACTAAACTTTTTAAAGGTCCCAAGGCTGGAATATTTGACTGATTGATTTCGAACATAAATTGAATTAACTGATTAGAAATAATATTTAAATCACTTTCTATTAACTTAACTTCAACATTCATAAGCTTAAAATAATTTATATGAATTTATAATACTTTTAAGAATTTATGTAGCATTTAACTAACCTTTCTATAATATTTTCGTATTATTATATAAATACCATTAACAATGAAAACATTTTTTAAAACATTTTTAATCTTATCTATTGGTATATTAATCAGTTCTTGTTCTAAGGAGGGTTGTACCGATCCAACAGCCTTTAATTATAACGCTGAAGCAGATACAGATGATGGGTCCTGTGATTTTGAAGGTTGTACTGATCCAATGGCAGCAAATTATGATTCAAATGCCACCATAAGTAGTGAATGCATTTATGATCAAATTGGTTCTTGGACTTCTACATTTCAAGAAGTGAATATTAATGTTTCTATGACTCTTTTTGGATTTCCTTTGTTTGACACCTCCACTACAGAGTCTATCCATCCAGACTCTTTAGATCCAACTGGATTGGACTTAATTAATGATGGAACTATGACCATACATTATAGAAATCAACCATCAGAAAATGGAACATGGTTAAGAACCAATAATGATTTATTGATGACTTTACAAGACACTTCTTTATTATTTACCATTGATTCTGTTTATGGCCCTTTTTTAAGACTTTATTCTTACGAATCTCAAACTACCACTGACCCATCAAGTGGAGCAGAGATTAGTTATAATTATGACCTAACCTGGGATCTTAATAGAAATTAAAATATATAATAATTAAAATTTATGAAAACATTTTTAAAATCAATTTACCTTATTTCGTTTAGTCTGTTAATAGCTTCTTGCTCAAAAGATGGATGTACTGACCCTACTGCAACCAACTATAATCCAGATGCAACTAGCGATGATAATTCATGCATTATATTAGGATGTATTGATGAAAATGCTATTAATTATAACCCAGATGCAACTGACGATAATGGAACTTGTATTTTTTCGAACTCATACCTTTTAAACGGGAACTGGAACATTACTAACTTACAATATGATACTCAGATAGATTTACCAATAATTGGTCCGCAAAATATTTCAGGCGAAGCCTACGACGCGGGGACTTGGTCTTTTCAATATCCTGATTATACGTGTTCTAATTCTTTGAATTTTGTTACTGAAGGACTAAATATTTTAGGCCAAACCCTTCCTGGAATTCCTATTGATGTTTCAAGTGATGGTACGTGGGAATTATCAAATAATGATAACAACTTATTAATTACCGACCAAACAACAGGTTTGATTTCTGATTATCAGATATTATCTGTTCAAGACAGCATTTGTTTTTTAAATGGTACCATTCCATTTGTCATAGACACAATGGGATTTACAATCAATTCTCAAATTGATATTGAATTACAACTTGATAAACAATAATTTAAAATTAATAGGGTTTTTTATTGTAAAGTTTTACTCTTTTAATAATTAAACTTTGTGGAAAAGAAGTGGTATCCACACCCTTTCTTCCACCCCAATCACCTCCAACAGCTTGGTTAATAATTAAATGAAAAGGCTTATTAAAGGGCCATTGCTCTTCCCTATCAGTTGATTTTCTTTTTATAGAATTATAAAGATTAAAGTCCACATACCATTCCAATATAGAGTCTGTCCAATTAAGAGAATAGGTATGAAAATCTTGGTGGGCTGTACTTATTACGATACTATCTGACTTTTGGGTATTAATTGTATGGTTATATGCTTTAGTATGAATGGTTCCAAGTATTTTACAAGAATCGTATCCCACATTTTCCATAATATCAATTTCTCCATCTAAAGGCCAATTAAGGTTTCTATCTAGAGAAGGTAAAAGCCAAATTGCAGGCCAAGTTCCAACTGCATTAGGAAGCTTAGCAACAACTTCTAAATAACCATTTTTAAAATCTATTTTATGATTGGTTGTAATTTTTGCAGAACTAAATAATTTTGAAATGGAATCATAAAGTGCAGTTATAATAAGGTGACCATTTTTAACTACTAAATTAGAAGAATCACTTTTATAGTACTGTAGTTCATGATTACCAAAACCGCATAATTCTGGACAACCATTTCCTACATATATATTCCAGAAATTAGTATCCAAACTGGATCCTTTAAAATTATCTTCCCAAACCAAATTATAAGATAACTCTTGTGGATTCTCAAAGGCACAAGAAAAAAAAATAAAAAAAAATAAAGGGATAAATAAATATTTCAATTAATTACCTTACAAAAAAGTTCAAAGAGGTGAGGTCTTTAGAGTTTCCACCAACATGAACAATAAAGTCACCACTCTCAAGAACATATTTATTTTCTAAATTAACAAAAGATAAATCTTTAGCAGGAATACTAAAAGAAACTTTTTTGCTATCTCCAGATTTAATAAAAACTTTATCGAAAGCTCTTAGCCTTTTATTATCAGGTGTAATGGAAGCAAATAAGTCTGAAACATAAACTTGCACCACTTCATTTCCATCTTTATTACCATTATTTTTGACTGTTAAAGATAATTTCAATGAGTCATTAGAACTCAATGAATCACTTTCTAAAGAAACATCCTCATACTCGTAATTAGTGTAGCTTAATCCATATCCAAACTCATATAAATTATTTAATTTTCCTACATAGTTATATGCTCCCTGAGAATTGTTTTGAACTTCAGATGGCTTATAGTAATAAGTAGAGAGAGAATTAGGAAAAGCTGGGTATGTATACGGAAGTTTACCAGAAGGATTGACTTTTCCTGAAACTATATCAACAAGTGCATCAGCACCCATATTACCTGGCAAATAAATATTTAAAACAGCAGACATAAAAGGTTCAATTTCTGAAATTAATCTTGGTCTCCCTATATTAAGAACCAAAATGATTGGTTTTCCACATTTGGAAAGCTTACTAGCCAGCTTAAGCTGTAATTTATGAAGATTTAAGTCATTTAAGTCTCCTGGTTTTTCTGTATAACAGTTTTCACCTAAGCATAATAAAACATAATCATGGTCTTTAGCTTTATCAACTACTTTTTGAATATCATCTTCATTCATATCATAGAAAGACCCATTTTTTTTGTAAGAAACTCCAGGGACAAAAGAAACATTATCTTTTCCATAAGAGTTAGAAAATGCTTCATAAATTGTTTTATATGGCTTAGGGTTTAAATTATCTTTCACTACTTTACTATTCATATTTCCATCTTTCTCAACAGTAGCCATCAAATTTGCAGGAATACCGTCTACATACATGTCTGTATATTTACCTTGCCAATTGTAAGTCCAAGCTCCATTTAAAGAATTCATTGTATTTGCATTAGGCCCAGTGACTAATATTTTAGATCCTTTTTTTAATGGGAGAATTGAATTATTATTTTTTAATAAAGTAATAGATTCCGAGGCCGATACATAAGCCAATTTATTAGATGCTTCACTACCAAATTCTGGATAATTTTCATAGTTAGTAACTGGATTATTAAATAAGTCTAATTCGAATTTTAATTTTATAATTTTTCTATTAGCATCATCAATCCTTGACATACTTACTTCACCCTCTTCAACAAGTTCTAACAAAAAATTAATAAACTCTTCATATTCATAGGGAACCATGGACATGTCAATACCAGCATTAATTGCCATTTTAATAGCATCTTTTCTGTTTTTAGCAACTTTGTCTCTGTCACATAGCTTATTTATATCTTCCCAGTCAGTTAGAATAACTCCTTCGAACCCCAATTTATTTCTTAAAATTTCTGTAAGTAATTTATAACTGGCATGTACAGACTCTCCATTTATAATTCCAGAGTTTATCATAATGGTTTTTGCTCCTGCTTCTATAGCAGCTTTAAATGACTTTATATGGTATTCGTAAAGAATATGATCTGGAATATAAGCAGGTGTTCTATCTTTTCCGCTTATCGTAGCCTGATATCCTGTGAAATGCTTCATACATGCAGCTACCTTTGCTTTATTTCCAACATTATTATTTTCTCCTTGATAACCAGCTATCATGGCTTTACCAAACTCTGTAACTAATAAAGGATCTTCTCCAAAAGTTTCAAATTGTCTAGGAAATCTTGGATCAATACCCAAATCCAGTACCGGAGAAAAGTTCCAAGGAATACCAGATGCTCTTGTTTCATAGGCACAAACTGAAGCCATATTATATGCATTTTGAGGGTTCCATGTAGCAGCAGTTGAAATTTGTTGAGGAAACATAGTAGCGCCATCAGTGTAAGTAGCTCCATGAATGGCATCTATACCATAAATAACAGGTATTTTGATTTCTGTACTATCAATGGCAAACTTTTGAATATCAGAAATATTTTCAAACCAAGTTTTAGGGGTTTGAGCTAAATTATTTACTGTATTTAGTATAGATCCTACCTTATAATCTAAAATAGCTTTCTTAGCTTTATCATAGTCTATCCCCATAGTATCATCTGAAGCCCATTTATTTGGTCCCTTTGCAATCACCGTTAGGTTTATTTGAGTCATTTGACCTATTTTCTCTTTTAAAGTCATTAAAGAAAGGACAGAGTCAACTTTTGTATCTATTGGATTCTTTTTAGAATCATTAGATACTATTTTTTCGCCACAAGATGAAAATATTATTGTGACGGCTAATAAAGCAATTATTAATTTATTATTTTTCATATTATATTTATTGGAAAACTCTAACGTAATCTACAATCATAGTTTGAGGGAATACTGTGGATGCATCTGGGCTGCCCGGCCAATTACCACCAACAGCAACATTAAAAATAAAGAAGAAATCGTTATGAAAGGCACTTAAATTAGTAATATCAATTGATTTGTATTGAATATCATCCCTAAGCCAAACTATAGAACTAGGTGTCCAAATAATTGAAAAAACATGGAATTCATCTGCAAATCTTCCACTAGAAAGTGAGTTAGGTCCTCCATATGAAGCATGACCATTATCTTCCCAATGAACAGTACCATGTATGGTTCTATCATTATATCCAGTTCCTCCAACCATTTCCATTATATCGATTTCTCCACAAGTTGGCCAACTGACACTGTATATATTTTCACCTAACATCCAAAGTGCTGGCCACAACCCCTGACCATATGGAAGTTTTGCTCTAATATCAATTCTTCCATAGGTGTTAAAAACATTTCCTTTTGTTATAATTCTAGAAGAAGTATAATTAAAACCTCCATAATACTCTTGTTTAGCTCTTATAGTTAAATAACCATTCTCTACATTAGTATTTTGTTGTCTATAGTACTGCAACTCATTATTTCCCCAACCCCAGGAACCATTTCCAATTTCATGAGTCCATTCTGAAGATAAACTAGTTCCATTAAACTCATCTTGCCAGGTTAAGGTATAATTTGGGTAATTTAAAGGGGTGGTATAACCTATATTATTAACACCTCCCGAATTAAATGTAACAGAAACACTATCTATAACTTCAATAAATTGAGAGGAACTTAAATTTGCTCTTATTTTGATAATGTAAGTACCTGACATAAAATAAGAATAGCTTGCTTCGCCGTTAACAGTAGTAACAATAGTGGAATCTGTACCATCCAAAAAGACAAAAGTGAAGAAATTTTCATTAGCAGCAGTTGCTGTCACTTCAACCAATCCACTATTTGCAGCATTGGTTATATCATAGTTAAGATTTGAGGGAAGATTAATATAATAACATGAACCATTTTCTTTCTTGGCATCAGGATTATAATTTTCAGCATTAGGATCAGTACAACCCTTCTCACATTTTGCAAAAAGAAAAACTAATAATAAAAGATTAAATACAACTATATTTCTTTTCATAAATTGAGAACTAAGGGCAAGTTGTTACAAAACCTTCGGGAACATATCTTGCAAACCAAGCTAAGGTTCCATCATGATGACCATATTTAACTATCATAGAAGTATCATTTAGCTGAGTAATTTCAAATTCACTTACTCCAGTGTAAAAACCCATAGGAGCACTATTGGATAATGTCAAAACGGAGTCAGTCGTTAAATCCCAACTTTCGTTGGGCATATCATCGAAAGGAGCTGTCCAGTCATATAAATTTTCATAAGCTCCAGCAAAAGTACTTCCAATGGTGTTGTGGACATAAATATCACCATTTGTTAGCAAATCGTACTTATAACCAACCAAATGAAAAGTAAATCTATCATCATACAATCCTACACCAGGTTTTTCATTTGCTGGGGCATGCCACCAATCAGGAGATGAACCCTCAGGTGGTCCAACACCAAAATGATAATCACAAGCAGAATCTATGTGCCAGGTTCTGTAACCTGGACCAGAAATACCACCTGTCAAGGTTAAATGTAAAGGGTTATCAAATAAACTAAGATCATTAGAGTCTATTGATATTGGTTGAGAACTAGAAGCATCACCTTGAGAATTAAATATTGATAGAGTCACCGTAAAATCACCGGCAAAAGGGTATTCTGCAGTATCAATAGTTCCACTTCCTACAGTTCCATTTCCAAAATCCCAAGAACATTCAGCATTGGAATTATTAGCGGTAAAAACCACCACATTAGGATTGCTTGTAGATGCAAATGAAAAAGATGCAGATGATTCATCGAGTCCATAAAAGCATGTTCCATCATCTTTTGTTGCAGATGGATCAAAATTATGAGCAACAGGATCTGTACACCCTTTTTTACCACAACTTATGGCCAATATTATTGGAATTGAAAACAATATTATTTTTTTGTAATTCATTAATTTCATTTTAATTTTTAATAACCTGGATTTTGAGACCAATTACCACCAGCTAAATCAATTTCGTCTTGAGGAATTGGAAAAAGTTCATGTTTACCAACTACAAATCCATTAATTTTTTCAGCAGCTTTTCCTGTTCTTACTAAGTCGAAAAATCTATGTCCTTCACAAGAAAGCTCAGATCTTCTCTCCCTGTAAATAAGTTCTCTTATGGAATTTTGTGAAGTTGAAAGGCTGTTCCAAGGTGGTTGTGTAACATCAATTTGATGAAGATAGAGTCCAACTCTATTTCTTACCGTATTTAGTTTTAAAATGGCATCTGCTGTATCGCCAATTTCATTGGAAGCTTCTGCAGCCATTAAAAGTATATCAGCATATCTAATTACTCTATAATTAACACCAGAAGTTAAATCATTATCAGGAATTCCATTTAACATTTCATCCCTTGATTTCATATACTTATGGTTATAAAAACCCGTATGTCCACCTGCTCCAATTCCAATTGCGTCATCTGGTAAACCCTGAGAGGAAAGAAAAGTACTGATATTTAAGCAAGTTGCATTTCTTCTTGGATCATAATTTTCAAACGAATTGAATAAATCTTCAGTAGGTAAATTGTAACTATTTCCATCACCATAAGTTGGTCCATCGTATTGTCTTATACCTTGATAACCAACTGTAAGATTTCCCTCTAAACATATCAAACATCCATAACTGCCTCCCTCTTGATCAGAATATTCAACATCAAAAATTGTTTCGCTATTATTTTCATTTTCTTTTAAAAATAGGGTGTTATAATCTGATGCTAGACTATAGTTACCTGAACTTATTAAAGTATTTAAAGTTTGACTTGCAGCTGTCCAATTTTCTTGATACAAATAAACTTTTCCCAAGAGACCCAAAGCAGCCCCTTTATCTACTCTACCCTTAATACCTGAATGAGTAGACTCTGACTTATATGATAAGATAGCTATAGCATCATTTAAATCCTTTTCGATTTGCGCATAAACTTCACTGGCTGGTGTTCTTTCTAATTGTTGAATTTGTTGAACTCCTAATCTTTCATCAATTACCAGAGGAATATCTCCAAAAAACTTAACCAATTCAAAATAATAAAAAGCTCGTAAAAACTTTGCCTCTGCAAAAATGGTTGCTTTTGATGGAAAATCAATTTCATTTTCTTTTGGTTCTAACAAAAAATTACATCTAGCAATCCCACAATAATTGAATCTCATAATACTCCTAAGTTCAATATTTACTGCTCCGTGATTCATTGCCTCAATCTGATGAAGACCCTCAGTATCTGTAGCACTTTCGCCGCCAGCAATACAATTGTCAGAAGCTATATCTCCAATCCAATAGGAAACAAACATTCCTTGTAATAAATCATATGCACCAGTTAGAGCTCTTAAATAATCTGATTCATTCAAGAAAAAGTTTTCAGCATCTTGTGTATAAGGAGGATCTAAATCTAAAAACTTACTACAACCAATAGAAAAGATAGAAAGTGAAAGAATAATAGAAAATATTTTTATCGCTT
The DNA here is from genome assembly GCA_002457645.1 of Bacteroidetes bacterium MED-G20. Taxonomy (GTDB): domain Bacteria; phylum Bacteroidota; class Bacteroidia; order Flavobacteriales_D; family Parvicellaceae; genus MED-G20. Next base: position 18,081 of record NTKH01000011.1, on the reverse strand, counting down.
TTTTCATACAATTAAAATTTAATGTTTACACCACCCATAATGGTTCTTGCCTGAGGATAAAATCCATAATCAATACCATTAGATAATGCACCTTGAGCAGCTCCTATATCAGGATCATAACCCATATAATTAGTAATGGTAAATAAGTTATTGGCAGCTATATAAAATCTCACATAATCAGATCCAAATTTTTCACTAATTCCTTTTGGAAGTACATAGCCTATCTGAATATTTCTAATTCTTAAATAGGAACCATCTTCAACAAAATAATCAGAAAAAACACCGTTTCTGTTTAATGATGTGGTAACCCTTGGATTTTCATTGGAAGGATTGTCTAAAGTCCATCTATCCAAGACATATCCCAATTGATTAGCATAAGGCTGTTGTCTCTCATAATTTCTTACAATTTTATGACCTAATGCCGCATATAAATTAGTGGAAATATCAATTCCAAATAAGTTAAATCCTAAAACCGAACCAATCATAAACTTAGGTATTGGAGAACCAATCATGGTTTTGTCAGTATTATTACTAAAATTGATTTCTCCATCTCCATCCTGGTCAATAAATTTTAAATCTCCAACTTGGGCACCTTCTTGTTTTACAGTAGCACTTTCAATCTCTTCTTGAGTTTGGAAAATTCCATCAGTTTGATATCCAATAAAATATCCAATTGGGAAACCCACTTCAAACCTTGTGGCGGTATTACCTCCAACACCAAAACCAGCACCTGGGAGAAATTCAACTCCATCTGGGACGGATTTAACTTCGTTGTCAATATAAGTGAAATTAAAATTAACATTCATTCCTAATCTCTTATTAGGGTCAGTAGCATAGGCAAGTTCAAATTCAAACCCTTTATTAGATACATCCCCAGCATTAATTATTGGAGGATATCCTCCAGGACCATAAGAGCCTATGATAGCAGAAACATCAGGACTAAATAACAAATCATTAGTGTTTTTAATAAAATAATTAGCAGAGATATCTAACACATTTAAAAGTTGTAAATCCAATCCTAAGTTAAATTGTCTAGTGGTTTCCCATTTTAAATCTGGATTGGCAGCAGTACCAATAGCAACACCTGAAGTAATAATGTCATCAAATACATAGACCGCCTCTCCATTTAATAATGCCCTGTAAGCAAAATTGGCAATTTGATCATTTCCTGCGATACCATAACTAGTTCTTAGTTTAAGAAAACTTAATGGTTTAAAATTGAAAAAGGTTTCATCAGAAATGATCCATGCACCGGAAAATGAAGGAAAATAACCATATCTATTATTGGGACCAAACTTACTTGAACCATCTCTTCTTACTATTGCAGAAAAAATGTATTTATATTTAAATCCATACTCTGCTCTTAAAAAGTTAGACAATAATCTCTCTTCAAATTCATAAGATCCAGTATTATTTAAATAACCACTTTGAGCCATATTAGCCGATATATCAGCAAAGTCAATGGAATTATTGGGAATATTAAAAGCTGTTCCATTCAAAACATCTCCCCTTCTACTGAAAACAGAAGTTCCCAATGTAGCTTTAATATTATGGTCATTAAATGATTTAGAATAATTAAAAAAACTTTCAAAATTTAAATCTAAGTAAGTGGCTCTTTGCTCATATACACTTGCTCCTCTTTCTAAAAATACATCCTCCGCTATTTCTACCTGAACAGGATCTAAATCTGCATTTATAGCAGAATTAGCATACTTACCTGCTCCGTACCATGCTAAAGGTGAAAAAGACTTGTCATCTACTGATGCATAATTATAGCTTAGTCTATTAGTAAAAGATAAACTTTCATTGAATTTATATTCAAATTCTTGTTTTCCAACCAATTTATTAACCTTAGATAAATTATGAGTATTTTCAATTTGAGCAACTGGATTAATAATATCACTAACTTCTAATAAATACTCATAGTTACCATCAGCTGTTCTTACAGGTCTTGTAGGAAAAGCATTGATTGTATTATATAGTACTGATCCTATTCCATTTTCTGGAAGTGCTTTTCTTTCTTCATGAGTAAATAAAAACACACTTCTTAAAGTCAACTTCTCAGTTAATGAATTCACCAAATTAACTCTTGCGTTGTAACGTTCAAAACTAGATTTATTTCCACCAACAATTCCGTCTTGAGAAAAATAATTTCCTCCGATTGAAAAAGAAGAGTTTTTTCCTCCACCATTTACTCCAAGATTAAAACTTTCGATTGGAGATGATTGAAAAATAGTGTCTTGCCAATTGGTTCCCATTTTTAAATCAGTATTATTAAAAATAGGAGACCCTGTTCCTCTAATAAACATTTCATTTTTAATGAGCGCGTATTCAGCGGCATTTAACAAGTCCAAACTTTTAGTAGTTTCTTGCATTCCAAAATAAGAACCTACTTCAAACCTAGGTTTAGCTCCTTTTCTTCCCTTTTTTGTTTCTATAATTATAACACCATTAGCAGCTCGAACTCCATATATACCCGCAGTAGCATCTTTCAGAACGTTTATAGATTCTATATCACCTGGATTAAGAGCATTTAATCCATCTGAATCATATACAACACCATCAACTAAAATTAGGGGATCATTATCACCAAATGTAGAAAGTCCCCTTATTCTTATGCTTGAAGAACCTCCAGGTGAGCCAGAATTGGTATTAATAGTAACTCCTGAAACTTGACCTTGTAATGCTTGATCCATTCTTGGAATATTTAATCTTTCTACACTTTCCCCTTTTACCTGGACTGTAGCTCCCGTGAGTTCTTTTACAGTTGTTTTACCGTAACCTACGACTACAACTTCATCTAAAGATTTTGTGGAAAGTTGAAGTTGAATATCAATTTTTGATTGGCCATTAATATCGATGGCTTGATTTCTATATCCAATAAATGAAAAAACCAGTCTTGCAGAATCATTTTCAACATTAATAGAATATTTACCATATAGATTAGTAGTAGTTCCAACGTTATTGCCATCAATTTTGACAGTAACACCAGGCATAACTTCTTTATTTTCGTCAGTAACTATACCAGTTACAATCGAAGTTTGAGCAGAGAAAATTAAAGAAAAAAATGTTAGAAAAGATAATAGAAATAGATTCGATAAATTTTTTCTTAAGTACATAAGGAGAAGATATTAATATATATAGTGTTTAAAAGACACTAAGATAGCTCAAAAAAATAAGTTTTAATTTAACATATGTTAAAAAGATAGTGATAATAATCTATTTAAAAAACTAAATTTAAGAATTGCGTTCAAATAACAAAACATTTGATAATTTTAAAAATAAGTTTTTGTGAAAATTACTTTAAATAATTTAAGATGACATTAAATTATATCTGGATTGGTTTTTTTATTGTGGCATTTTTAGTAGCAATTTTTAAAACGTTTACAGGAAATCCTGAGATTTTCTCACTCATTGTCAACTCTATTTTTGAACGTGCCGAATTAGGATTTAAATTATCAATTGGTTTAACTGGAATAATGGCTCTATGGCTAGGAATTATGAGAATTGGAGAAAAAGGAGGTGCAATTAGTTTATTATCTAAAGCATTTGCTCCATTATTTCAAAAATTATTTCCTGAAATTCCGAAAGACTCTAAAGCTCATGGAGCAATAATCATGAATATTTCAGCTAATGTATTAGGACTTGACAATGCAGCTACTCCACTTGGGCTGAAAGCTATGGAAGAACTGCAAAAAGAAAATAATAACAAAGAAAAAGCTTCAAATGCTCAAATATTATTTCTTGTATTGAACACTTCAGGATTGACATTAATTCCAACAAGCATTATTGCCTTAAGAGCTTCAGCTATGGCTGAAAATAATATTATTGGAAATCCAACTGATGTCTTTCTTCCCATATTAATTGCCACTTTTTGCTCTACTATAGCCGGTCTGATTTTAGTCTCCATTATCCAAAAAATCAATTTATTTCAAAAAACAATTATAGCTTATTTAGGTTCAGCAACTGCCTTAATTGGATTATTAGTTTTTTATTTAATTCATCATAAAAATCAAATTGAAATTATTTCTTCTGTTGCTTCTGGTGCAATTATTTTTTCATTTATCATAGGATTTATTTCTCTAGGTATTAGAAAAAAAATAAATATCTATGAAGAATTTATTGAAGGTGCAAAAGACGGTTTTAATGTTGCCATTCGAATTATACCATATCTAATAGCTATGCTTTGTGCTGTGGGAGCATTTACCACTTCAGGTGCAATGGACTTTATGACTAGTGGCTTGAGCAGTTTTTTTAGTTTATTTTTTGAAGATACTCGATTTGTAGATGCCCTTCCAACTGCTATGATGAAACCATTGTCAGGTGGAGGTGCAAGAGGAATGATGGTAGAGTCATGGGGACTAAATGCTGCTCAAATCAATTCTTTTGTAGGGCGATTATCCTCAACATTTCAAGGTTCTACAGAAACAACATTTTATGTACTCGCAGTTTATTTTGGTTCTGTTGGAATAAAAAATACTAGGTATGCTGTTTTAGCAGGATTATTTGCAGATTTTATTGGAATAATCGCTGCTATTGTAATTGCTTATGTTTTTTGGGGATAGTGACTGTTTTTTAATCAGTTATTTTTTTTTAGTTCTGAAATTACAGATTCTAGTTCTTTTAATAAATCTGATTTACTTCCACTATTGTTGATAACAAAGTCAGCATAATTAATTTTTTCATTTTCGCTCATTTGATTTTGCATTCTTTTATCAACAGATTCGGAATTATTACCATCTCTATTTAAAACTCTTTGAATTCTAATATTTTTCGGACATGCCACCACTATAATTTTATCCATTTCTTTGTGAGCTCCGCTTTCTATAAGAATTGCAGCCTCTTTAAAAACAATATCATTGGTATTTTGATTAGACAACCAATTATTAAAATCTAATGCTACTAATGGATGAACTAAATTGTTTAATTCTTTCAATTTTAATGAATCGTTAAACACCTTTCTTGATATAAATTTTCTATTTAAAGATTCTTTTATATATGATTGATTACCAAAAATTGAAATAATATTTGATTTTAAATTATCATTATTATTCATTAGCCATTTGGCCCTATTATCAGAATTATATACTGAAAACCCTTGGCTAATTAATATATTTGAAACTGTTGATTTACCAGATCCAATACCACCAGTTAAACCAACTTTAACCATAAGAATTATTGTTTGTTTTCTTCTGTCAATTTAGTACTAGAATCCATAGAAATTGAAGACTTATCAACTTTTATTTTAGTATTAGAATCAACAATTACGGTTACTGTACTTTCGTGAACATCACTAATTTTCCCGTGAATACCTCCAATAGTAACTATACTTTGACCCTTTTTTAGGCTATCTCTCATATTTTGAAGTTCCTTTCTTTTCTTATTTTGAGGTCTTACCATAAAAAAATAAAAAATTACAAAAATCACCACCAAGAAGATGATATTCATCACACCACTATTATCATTTTCAGTAGTTACTTGAAGAAAAAATATTTTATTCATTTGATTTATTTTAAATTAAATTCCTGCTACAAAACCTTCTAAATACAATTTATTTGTAGCTGGTCTAGTGTTAGCCAATATTGATATATATTTTTTAGTATACCCAGTTCGATTAGTATTAAGAACGACAGGAATCTCACCAACTCCTCCTGGTTCAATAGGAGTTTTAGGCCATCCTTTTAGAACAGTGCAACCACAGCCAGCTTTTACAGAATTAATAAGTAATGGAGTCTTACCATTATTGGTAAAGATAAATGAGTGTTCCACTTTGGAGCCTAGAGCAACTGTATCAAAATTATAAGTCAGATCTTGAAAATCAATTATTGGTGGGTTTTCTGGATCAATAAGGTCAGCCGTTATACTAACTGAATTACTAATTTTATCACTAATACATGAATTAAGAGTAATAAGAAAAATAAGAATTGTAAAAAAAATCTTCATAATTAATTGATTAAACCCCTTCCAACTTTTTTCAATTTTCCTTCTTTTTTAAAATCTAAAAAAATTTTATCCAATACTCCATTTATAAAACCATTACTTTTTGGAGTACTATAAAACTTTGATATTTCAATATACTCATTAAGCGTTACTTTAAGTGGAATTGAAGAAAATTCTTTGGCTTCTGTAACTGCCAAATTCATCAAAAGAGAGTCCATTTTAGCTAATCTTTCACTTTCCCAGTTCTTAGAATAAGTTTGCAAAACCTGATCATTTTCAGTTTTGTTAGTGATTGCTTTTGAAAGTAGATTTAAAGCAAAATCTTTTTCATCATCCTTCCAAAGGGACATTAAAACTAAATCTTCATTCTCTTTAATTGATTTTAATGTTTTAATTATCATTGAGGAAACGTGATCTAAATCATCTTGCCAATAAATACTTTTTTCATCAAAAAAATGATGTAGTAAATCATAATTACATATTTCTTCTTTAAAAAGCTTTATTATACTGAGCTTTTGATTTTCAAAACTTTTATTTTCAGCAAGAAGAATTTCTTGATAGGATTCTGAATTGTATATGGCTTTAAAAAGCTTCTTAACAAGATCATTTTCAACATCTCCAACCCAGCTAATTTTGGAGTCATTTACTACTTTTTCAAGTACTTTAGAAGACTCTATTTGATGAATAACTTGATTATCTACAAAAGATTTACTAAAACTAATATCTTCTTTTTCTAGAAATGATCTTTTAGATTCTTCAATTTTAATATTTGCACATCTTTTAAGAGGAATAAAAATTTGAATTAAATAAATATATAAATCATAAGTTTTATTGATGCTGAGATTAAACTCATTAATTCCTTTTCGTAAGTCATCATTATTTGATTGAGAAAAAGCGTAAAAAGCTTGGAGAACTTTGATTCTAATATGTCTTCTATTTAACACTATTTTGACTTTAAAGATTCGTCTTGGATTCTTTTTTCTGCAATTCGATTAGCAGCCAAAGAAGTAGAAATATTTTCGACTTTGGACTTATTTAATATGTCTAACGTAGTTTGATATATGTCTCCAGCCATTTGCATCACTTTACTATCACTAATTCCATGTATTTCTGCATAACAGTTCATAACTCCTCCAGCGTTAATCAAATAGTCAGGTGCATATATTATTCCTTTGTCAAATAATTGTTGACCATGTAGTTTTTCATCAAGCAGCTGATTATTTGCAGCACCAGCTATTATAGAACATTTTAAAACATCAATAGTTTCATTATTTAAAGTGGCTCCAAGAGCACATGGTGCATAAATATCCATTTCGGCAGTGTATATATCGTCAGGATTTACAAACAAACAATTGTACTTCTTTACTACATTTTCTACAGCTCTCAAATTTATATCAGAAATAATAATTTCAGCGCCCTCCTTATGTAAATAATCCACTAAATATAATCCTACATGTCCAATCCCCTGAACTACTACTTTCTTTCCATATAAACTTTCTGTTCCAAATTTAAATTTTAATGCTGCTTTCATCCCCATATAAACACCATAGGCAGTTATGGGAGAGGGATCCCCTTTTTTTCCAGGTAAGCCTGTAACATATTGTGTTGATTTTGAAACTTGAAGCATATCATCTGGATTGATTCCAACATCTTCTGCAGTTATGTAGGAGCCTGAAAGTGAATCTACAAACTCTCCAAATTTCATAAAAAGTTCTGGAGACTTTTGAGAATTTGAATCTCCGATTATAACAGCTTTACCACCTCCTAAATTTAATCCAGAAATAGCGTTTTTATAAGTCATTCCTCTAGAAAGCCTCATGACATCTACTAAAGCATCTTGATTTGATTTGTAGCTCCACATTCTTGTGCCACCTAAAGCTGGTCCACAAACAGTATTATGTACTGCAATAATTGCTTTTAATCCGGATTTTTGATCTTGACAAAAGAGAATTTTCTCATGATTCATATTAAAAAAATCAATAGCATTACCATTAATTTGTTCGGATTGATTTGTATTCATCTATTTATAATGAGAAATATTTGACAAAAATAATATTTTGATGATATAAAAATTAAAAAAAAAAAAATCCTTGATTTTAGTCTATATATTTGAGACGAATTGAAATCACTATTTTATTTAAATAAGTACTTATTAAAATATAAATGGCATTTAATCTTAGGATTGCTATTTATAATCGCATCTAACTATTTTGGAGTTTACATGCCTAAAATAATTGATGATGCAGTAGATAAATTAATAAATCATTCAAAAAATTCTCCGAACAATAACAATGTACTTTGGGAGCTGGGAATAAAACTGGTATTAATGTACATGACATTCTCCATTTTTAAAGGCATATTTTTATTTTTCACTAGGCAAACCATTATTGTTATGTCTAGAAATATAGAATATGATTTAAAAAATGAAATATTTTCAAAATATCAACAACTATCAATTTCATTTTATAAAAATAATAAAACGGGAGATCTTATGAATCGAATTAGTGAAGATGTTACTAAAGTTAGAATGTATTTGGGTCCAGCGATTATGTATTCTATAAATGTTACAGTATTATTTATTATGGTTATCTCTTTTATGATATATAAAAATGCAGAACTAACTCTCTATGTATTATTTCCTCTGCCAATACTATCTTTTATAATTTATAGAGTAAGTAGTGTGATCAATAAAAAAAGTGAAATAACTCAACAGAAACAATCAAAAATCACATCCTTTGTTCAAGAAGCTTTTTCTGGTATAAGGGTTCTAAAGGCCTATAATAAAAGAATGCATTTTTCAAGTATTTATGAAAAAGAGACTGAAGATTACAAGCAAGCTTCATTAAATCTTGCTCTTGTAAACTCACTTTTTCTTCCATCAATAATATTTCTAATTGGGTTAAGTATGATTACAACCATTTACTTAGGAGGTATAAAAACCATTAATAAGGAACTTGATTACGGAGATATAGTGCAGTTTATATTTTACATAAATATGCTTACTTGGCCTTTTGCATCAGTAGGCTGGGTCAGTTCTTTGATTCAACGAGCAGCAGCTTCCCAGAAGAGAATAAATGAATTTATAAACATAGAAGAAAAAGTAATTGACAATGGTAATAAAGTAATCAGTGAAATTTTGGAACTAGAATTTAAAAATGTTGGATTTAAATACCCCAATAGTCAAGAATATGTACTAAAAGATATAAGTTTTAAAATAAAAACTGGGGAAACTCTTGGAATTTTTGGAAAAACAGGGTCTGGAAAATCTTCGTTTGCACAAATATTATGTAGGTTATACAAAATATCTAATGGTGAAATATTAATTAATGGGATTTCAATTGATGAAATAGATTTGAAAAAATACAGAGAAGAAATTGGATATGTTCCTCAAGATGTATTTTTATTTTCTGATTCAATTCAAAGTAATATAGCTTTTGGATTAAATGAAGAAGAATTTAATTTTGAAGACATTAAAATTGCTGCAGAAAAAGCAGGACTAAAATCAGAAATTGAAAGATTTAAAGAAAACTACCAAACAAAAATTGGCGAAAGAGGAGTTACTCTTTCTGGAGGCCAAAAACAAAGAATTTCAATTGCCAGAGCACTCATAAGAAATCCTCAATTATTAATTTTTGACGACTGCTTATCTGCTGTGGACTCTGAAACTTCCAAAAAAATTCAAAAATCTCTAAATAAAAAAGACAACAATAAAATCTCCATTCAAATTAGCCATAAAATCAGTAACATAAGCGAATGCGACCATATAATAGTTCTTGAAGATGGAGGAATTTGTGAGGAAGGAAATCATGAAAATCTGATAAAAAACAAAGGGTTTTATTATGAAATTTTTAAAAAACAACAACTTGAAGAGAATTAATAAGTCTTTATTTTTTGAAAAAAATAAAAAGGTTATTTATATTGCATTAATAAACAAATATTGATGGTAATGGAAAACAACAAAGATCAAGATAACTACAGAAACGAAATTTATTCAAAATCTGTAAGAGCAGGAAAACGAACTTATTTTTTTGATGTTAAAGCTACTAGATCTGGAGACCATTATTTAACAATAACAGAAAGCAAAAAGAAATTTGATCAAGAAGGGAATTTTCACTTTGAAAAACATAAAATATTTCTTTACAAAGAGGATTTTGATAAATTTAAAGATGGGCTTATTGAGGTGGTTGATAAAGTGGTTTCTCTCAACGAAAATAACCCTCAACAAAAAGGAGATTCTTTAGAAAGTAAGTCATTCAAAAATTTAGACTAATCCATATTCTTATTCCATCATTTTCTTTTCAACAACTGTACTTTATTTATATTTCCATATTTGTCAGGTTATCAGATTGTTACGTATAGTTTAAGCTATTTATTTTTCATATGTTGACAAACTTTTACTAATTTTTAATTTAAACACATTTATGTTTAAAAATGAATTTATACTTTCAACAGAAAATAATATATAGTTATAAATTTAGAATAGTTTATAATTACAATTAAAATAAATGGGTAAAATTATTTCAATCGCAAACCAAAAAGGCGGAGTTGGTAAGACAACTACTGCGATCAATCTATCAGCATGTTTAGGAGTTTTAGATAAAAAAACTTTAATTATTGATGCCGATCCCCAAGCAAATTGTACTTCTGGTGTTGGATTTGAATCTAGAAAAATCAACCAAGGAATTTATGATTGTATAATAAATGGAGTTGACCCTAAAGAATTAATTGTAAAAACTAAAAGCCCCCATTTAGACTTATTACCATCTCATATTGATTTAGTTGGTGCAGAAATAGAGATGATTAGCATAGATGAAAGAGAATTTGTTTTTAAAAAAATATTTTCAAATCTCAGAAATGACTATGATTATATCATAATCGATTGTTCACCTTCATTAGGACTTTTAACCTTAAATTCCTTAACTCTTTCTGATAGCGTCATTATCCCTGTACAATGTGAATATTTTGCCCTTGAAGGTTTAGGAAAGCTTTTAAATACAATCAAAATTGTTCAAAGTAGACTTAATAAATCTTTAGATATTGAAGGTATTTTACTTACAATGTATGATACAAGGCTTAGACTATCAAACCAAGTTATTGAAGAAGTTAAAATTCATTTTCAACAATTAGTTTTCGACACCATAATTCACAGAAATACTAGACTGGGTGAAGCTCCCAGCTATGGAGAAACTATTATAATGCACGATGCGAGTAGTAAGGGTGCTGTCAACTATTTAAATCTAGCTAAAGAATTGATTACAAAAAATATATCTACTAATTCCAATAGCTCCGTAGAAAAAAATATTAAAGTAAATGGCTTCTAATAAAAATGTGCTTGGAAAAGGCTTAGGTGCATTATTAGAAAGCGCTAAAACAGATATTACATCAAAACCAAGTAATTTAAATAATAACCAAGCTGGGTTAATCTCTAGAATTAATATTAAAAATATTTCTCCAAATCCCTTTCAACCAAGAATAGATTTTGAAAAAAACTCATTATTAGAATTATCCAACTCCATTAAAGAACATGGAATTATTCAACCTATTACAGTTAGAAAAATGGGTAGAGACCATTTTCAAATTATTTCAGGGGAACGAAGATTTCAAGCTAGTAAAATTGCTCAAATAATTGAAATTCCTTGTTATATAAGGATTGCAGATGACAAAGAAATGCTAGAGATGGCAATTGTTGAAAATATTCAAAGAAAAGACTTAAATGCTATTGAAATAGGTCTGAGTTATCAGAGGCTTATTGATGAATGTCAATTAACTCACGAAGAATTAAGTAATAAAGTGAGTAAAAATAGATCTACAATATCAAATTTTTTGAGGCTTTTAAAATTACCCACTGAAATTCAGAAAGCAGTTAGAGATGGTGAAATAAGTATGGGGCATGCTCGTGCTATTTTATCTCTAAAAAATAATTCTGAAATGATAGATGCTTTTTTAAAAATAAAATCTGAAAATCTTTCCGTTAGATCTACTGAAGAATTACTTAGAAAAAAAATATCTTATAAAAGAAATGCATTTGAAAGATTAAGTAATTATGAAACTAGAATGCAAAATGATATCTCTTTTACATATCAGTCTACAGTGAAAATTAATAAAAAAATTAACGGAAAAGGACAAATTATATTCAATTTTAAGAATCAAGATCATTTAAATGAAATCCTAGATAAATTTGATCAATGATCAGGTATTTAATATTTTTTTTAATTCTTTTTAGTAACAATTCAATAAGTCAATTAAATGATACTTTATCTGAAAAATCTTTCACTAAAAAGTCAACAATTTTATCAAGTATATTACCTGGTGCTGGACAAGTTCATAATAACAGTATACGTCCAATAGAAATAAGAAATAAATTGTGGTGGAAACTGCCAATAATATATGGTGGTATTGGAGCTGCTTGTTTTCAAATAAACTATAATAATCAAGAATTTAAGAATGTAAAAAAAGAAAGAATTAGTAGATTAAATGGCAATCCACCGTTAAATTTCTCTTTGTACTCAAGCGATCAATTAAAAATAATTCAAGATCAATACAGAAGACTTAGAGATTTATCTATAATTTCTTTATTAGGTGTGTACCTCATTCAGATAATTGATGCAAATGTAGAAGCACACTTATTTTTATTTGATATTAGTGATAACTTAAGTTTTCAGTTTAGACCCATTTATCAGTTAGGATATCAATCTATTTACTTTACTACTCAAATTTCTATAAATGTTAAAATCTAGTCATACATTTTTAATAAAATATTTAAAAGAGATTCTATCTTTATTGTTTGTAAATATTTTCTTTTATGGACAAATATGATTTATGTATAATTGGTGCTGGTCCTTCGGGTTATGCAGCTGCAATGAGAGCTGTTGATTTTGGAAAAAAAACTGTTCTTATTGAAAAAGATAAAGTAGGTGGAGCAGGACTTTATAATGGGGCTCTATCTTCAAAAACAATGTGGGAACTTTCCCAAAAACTTAGAACTATAAATGAAGGAATTGAGTCTGAAGGAAGAAAAGGATTGGATCTTTCATGGGAAGATGTACAAAAAAATCTCTTGGATGCTACTTTTGATAGAAAATTCCAATATTCTTGTCATTTAAAATTATTACAATCTGAAGCATTAAATGATATTTTTAAATATGAAAGAGGTTTAGGAACATTTGTTGATAATCATCATGTTCAAATTCAAAAATCTGAAAATAAAAAGAAAATAATTTATGCTGAAAATATAATTATAGCTACAGGAAGCAAACCCAGAACACTTCCCAATATAAATGTAGATGAAAAAATAATTATGACTAGTGATGGAGTTGACCACATGAAAGAGTTTCCTAAATCAATGGTAATTGTTGGAGCAGGAGTTATAGGTTGTGAATACGCTACTATTTTTTCCAATTTTGGAAAAACTAAAGTTTATTTAATTGACAGATCCGATAGAATATTACCATTTGAGGATCATGATATTTCTGATTTAATAAGTAAAAATTTAAAGGAGAAAGGAGTTATCATTCATAAAAAAGCGCAGTTAGAAAGACTTGAAATGAAAGATGGAGAAGTAGAATACGAACTTTCTTATAAAGACGGAACCAAAGAAATTATTAGAGTAGAAAAAGCCCTTCTTTCAGTGGGAAGAAAATTATGTATTGAAGGACTAAAGATGGAAAATGCTGGAGTAACTTTAAGCAAAAGAGGAGTTCACATTGGAGATATAGATACTCAAACTAATATTCCTAATGTTTATGTTGTAGGAGATGCAAGTGGACATATATCTCTTGTTAATGTAGGGGAATTAGAAGGAAGATATGCAGTAGAAAGAATTTTTTCGAAAAAATATTATCCCATTAATTACAAAAACATATGCACAATAATGTTTCTACAACCTGAAGTTGCTTCAGTTGGTATAAATGAAAAAACATGTATTGAGGAAAATATCCCTGTTAAAGTAGTCAAATTAGACTATTCATGTATTGCTAGAGCTATAGCTATGAGAAAAACTGAAGGATTTTTTAAAATTATTGTTTCTGATGACGATAAAATGAAAATTCTAGGAATGAGAGCTGTTGGAGAACATGCATCTAGCGCAATTCAGGGAGTAGGTCTTCTAATGAAAATGGATAAAAATATTCAAGAATTAGCTGAAATGGTCCACCCTCACCCATCAATAATTGAAGGAATTCAAGAATGTGTTAGAATGTTATTGAATAAATCTATTTTTAAATCATCTATTTTTAAAGACAAACTCAGGTGCTACAGAAGATTAGGGGAACATGTAGAAAATTTACAGCGACTTTAGTTTTTTCTTTTATAATTAATCAATATTTAACTTTTTTCAAAAATGAAAGATAATTTCATCATCATCGTAATATCTATACTATGTCTAGGATCTTGTGGGAGCAGCAACGATATAAATTATAAAAAAACAAAGAGTGTTGATCATAATAATACTATTAGAAATAGTATAGAACTCAAAAAAAACGATGTAAGGCAAAATAAAATTCATGATTATTTCAATAGAAAATATAAAAGAAACATGTTTAATGGTAACATACTCTTTGCTGAAAATGGTCAAATTATTTCTCATAAGAGTTATGGATATGCCAATTTAAAAACTAAAGAAGAACTGACTAAAGATCATTCATTTCAGTTGGCTTCAGTTTCTAAACCCTTTACGTCTGTAGCTACACTTCAATTAATTGGAAATGGTCAAATTAAATTAGAAGATACACTTCAAAAGTTTTTTCCAAATTTACCCTATAAAGGAATAACAGTTCATCAACTTTTATGTCACCGGTCCGGATTAAGTCAATACACTCATTTTTGTGATTCTCCAGATAGTATTTGGCCAGATAAAAGTAAAACTATCAATAATGAAGATGTAATTAGTATTATTTCAAAAATTAATCCATTAATTAATTATTCACCAGATAGAAGATATTATTACTGTAACACTAACTATTTATTACTTGCCTCCATTGTAGAAAAAATATCGGGTATTGAATTTAAGCAATATTTAAAAGAAAATATATTCTCCCCAATTGGTATGAATAATAGCATTGTTTATGATAGAACAAATTTTAATGAACTAATTAAACCAACTCAAGGATATGAAAATAAAACACCATGGGAGGATGTTTATTTAAATGGAGTTGTTGGAGATAAAGGAATATATTCAACAACAATGGATTTATTAAAATTTGACAGAGCTTTACAACATAATCTTTTAATTAATGATACTTTAAAAAAATTAGCGTTTAGTAAAAAGAATAAAGACTACAATAAGAACAAAAACTACGGATATGGTTTTCGATTAAAAGATCATACTAATTATGGTAAAATTGTTTACCATACCGGTTGGTGGAAAGGCTATAGATCCTACTTTATAAAAGTTTTAAAAAATGATCAAACTATAATTGTTCTCAACAACGTAAAAAGAGGAAGATTTTTAAATATTGATAAATTAATAGGGCTTATAAACTAATATAAGGAATTTAAAGCATTAAGAGAAGGGTTATAATTATTATCAATTTCAATGGCTTTTTTATAATAAGATTTAGCCATCTCAAAATCTTTTTTAATTTCATAACACAACCCTATATTATGAATAGCTTGTACATAATATTGATTCAAATCATTGGCTTTTTTAAAATAAAAGAAAGCAGAATCTAAAAAATCATTATTATTTATTTGATCATACTGACCTAAATAAGTGTTTCCAATATTGAAATAAGTTTCTTCAAAATTTGAATCGATATTAATAATTTTTTTAAAAGATTTTCTAGCATTAATATATTCTGATCTAAAATGATAAAATAGACCTTTATTTCTATAACCCTCAATATTATTAGGTTCTATTTCAATTGCAGAATTATAATAACTAACAGCATTATGATTATCTAAATTTTCAGATAACATTCCCATATGAATATAAGCATCGAAATAATTAGGATCAACTTCAATTGCAGTTTGATATGATGAGGAAGCAAGTTTAGAATTTCCTAAATAATGGTAAATCATGCCTTTTATTAAATATGCCTCAGCAATTCTTTTATCAATTTTCAAAACTTGATTTGATAGTTTCATTGCTTCTTCAGTTTTCTTTTCAAACAAGAATATTTTTGCTCTTAATAATCTTGGTGGGATAATTTCTAAATCTTCTTTGATACAATTATCTAAATAAATTTTTGACTCATCTATTAAGCTAATATCTTGATTAAAAACTGCTAACTCATAAAGTATTGCAGCTTTGTGGTATTGAAGAAAGGATACATCAGGTGTAATACTCAAAGCTCTATTAATATCATTTAAAGCAGCAGTAAAATTTCTTTTATCTTGATAATATAATGCTCGTTTTAAATAAACGTTTGGACTTTTTGGATTTTTTATAATCTCTTTGTCTATGTCATAAAGATTATCGATTTCAATAATGTTTTTTATTGGATAATCAGATTCTGATTGAGGAATTTGATCAGAATTAGCATTACAACTAGCAAAAAATAGAAATATGAATATAAAATTTCTCATAAAAAAAGGGCCCTAAGGCCCAAAAATTATAATATGTATATCTAGCTATTGAGCTGTTCAGTTACCTTATTTTCTAATTCTTCCAACAACTCAATATTATCAACTAGTATTTCTTTTACAGCATCTCTACCTTGACCTAACTTTGTCTCACCATAAGAGTACCAAGATCCAGATTTATTAATAATATTAAGTTCTACACCCAAATCAATAATTTCTCCAGTTTTTGAGATTCCTTCACCATACATAATATCAAATTCAGCTTGTTGAAATGGAGGAGCAACTTTATTTTTAACAACTTTTACTCTAGTTCTATTTCCAATAACTTTATCAGAACTTTTAATAGCGCTGGATCTTCTAATATCGATTCTTACTGATGAATAAAATTTTAAAGCATTACCTCCAGTAGTAGTTTCAGGGTTACCAAACATAACACCAATTTTTTCTCTTAATTGATTAATGAATATGCAACAAGTATTGGCTTTACTTATACTTCCAGTTAATTTTCTTAAAGCTTTGGACATTAATCTAGCTTGTAATCCCATTTGATGGTCACCCATTTCTCCTTCTATTTCAGCTTTTGGAGTTAGAGCAGCAACAGAGTCAATGACGAGAATATCAATAGCACCAGACCTTATGAGATTATCAGCAATTTCTAAAGCTTGTTCACCATTATCTGGTTGAGAAATTAATAAGTTATCAATATCAACACCTAAATTTTTTGCATAAAACTGATCAAAAGCGTGTTCAGCATCAATAATTGCAGCAATTCCACCCATTTTTTGTGCTTCTGCAATAGCATGAATAGCCAAAGTAGTTTTTCCTGATGATTCTGGTCCATAAATTTCTACAACTCTCCCCTTTGGAAATCCACCAACTCCTAAAGCTCTATTTAATGTAACAGAACCAGTTTTAATAACTTCAAGTTTTTCAACAGGCTCATCCCCCAACCTCATAACAGAACCTTTACCGTATGATTTATCTAACCTATCAAGAGTAACTTGCAGTGCTTTTAATTTTTCTTTTTTTATTTCTTCCATTTTTTTAATTTTCATCTAATTTCCAAACTAACTACATAAATTACTTACGTACTAATTTAAAGCATCTTGAATTTGTTGATAATGATCATTTGTTTTCACTTTTTCAAATATTTTTAGAATTTTATTGTTTTGAATTACAAATGTTTTTCTATGAATACCTTCATACTCTCTACCCATAAACTTTTTCAAACCCCAACAACCATAAGCTGCAATAACCGTTTTTTCCGTATCAGCAATTAATGAAAAAGGAAGATCATATTTATTGATAAATTTGATGTGTTTTTTGGAATCATCAGCACTTACTCCCACAACTTCGAAATCATCCTTGATTAATTCTGAATAATTATCTCTTAAATTACATGCTTCTTTAGTACAACCTGGTGTATCATCTTTAGGATAGAAGTATAGAATTAATTTTTTATTAGAAAAATCACTTAATTCAATAGACTTTCCGTTTTGATCTAGGGCTTTAAAGTCTGGGGCTGTATCTCCTTCATTTAACATAATATTATCAATTTTAATTTTTAACAAATTAGCAAATAAGGTTAGAAAATAACAATAATTGTATAACTTAATTTTT
>NTKH01000010.1 GCA_002457645.1 Bacteroidetes bacterium MED-G20 | reverse complement strand
TGTAGTGAAAAATATTAAAACTGGAAATTTCACAGATAATATTGAAGAAATTAAAGATTATGACTGGATTATTGAAGTTGTAGTAGAAAGACTAGATATTAAAAATATAATTTTTGAACAAGTTGATCAGTATCGAAAAAAAGGTTCTTTAATTTCAAGTAATACTTCTGGAATCCCCATTGAATCTATGATTGATAAAAGATCCGAAGATTTTCAAGCTCACTTTTTTGGAAGTCACTTTTTTAATCCTGCTAGATATTTAAACTTATTAGAGATTATTCCTACTTCATTCACCAAAAAAGAAATCATAGATTTCATGATGACTTTTGGAGAAAAGGTTATTGGTAAAACAACTGTTCTTTGTAAAGATACACCAGCATTTATTGCTAACAGAGTTGGTGTTTTTGCCATACAGGAACTTTTTCACATAGTAAAAGAGATGAACCTTTCTGTAGTGGATGTAGACTCACTTACTGGACCCATTATGGGACGACCAAAGTCAGCCACATTTAGAACTTGTGATGTGGTTGGATTAGACACTTTAATACATGTTGCAAATGGTTTAAAATTAAATTGTCCTAATGATGAAAGAAAACCTGTTTTTGAATTGCCTGATTTTATTCTTAAAATGAAAGAAAATAATTGGCTTGGAAGTAAGTCAGGTCAAGGTTTTTACAAAAAGACAATAGATGAAAATGGTCAAAAAAACATATTAGAGCTCGACTTGGTGTCATTGGATTACAAACCATCTCAAAAAACAAGATTTAATACTATTTCTAAAGCAAAAAAAATAGATGATTTGACAAAAAGAATGGCAGTTCTTTTCAATGGTAATGATAAAGCTGGAGAATTTTACAGAAAAATTTTTAGTGGTATTTTTAGTTATGCTGCTCACAGAATTCCTGAAATTTCAGATCACATATACCGTTTAGATGATGCTATGAGAGCTGGATTTGGTTGGGAAATGGGGCCTTTTGAACTTTGGGATGCCATTGGATTTAAGAAAGGACTTGAGATCATCAAAGAACTTAAATTAAGCATTCCCGATTGGATCAAAAAAATTGATCCAAATAGCGATTTTAGATTTTACCAGCTGGTAGATGGATCGAAATTATACTATAATCAATTTACTAACAAAACTGAAGAAATTCCTGATTTAGAAAAAGTTATAACCTTAAGTAATTTAAATAAAAATGCAGTGGTTTGGCAAAACCATGAAGCATCTATTTTAGATATTGGAGATGGTATAATTAATGTTTCTTTTCACTCTAAAATGAATACCATAGGAAGTGAAATCCTTCAAGCTTTAAACCACGCCATTGACTTAGCAGAACAGGGAAAATACAAAGGAATCGTAATTGCAAACGAAGGTCCAAATTTTTCAGCAGGAGCTAATGTTGGCATTATTTTTATGTTAGCTGCAGAACAAGAATTTGAAGAATTAGAAATGGCTGTAAGAAACTTTCAAAATACTACCATGAGATTGAGATATTCTTCAATCCCTGTAGTCGCTGCCCCACACGGATTGACTCTAGGAGGAGGATGTGAAATATGTTTACATGCTGATAAAGTAATTGCTCATGCTGAAACTTACATGGGACTGGTCGAGTTTGGTGTTGGTCTCATTCCTGGAGGAGGTGGAACCAAGGAAATGGCTCTCAGATTTTCTGATGGATTAAGACAAGGTGATATGAGAATTAATCGTTTTAGAGACAATTTTTTAACTATTGGACAAGCCAAAGTATCAACTTCTGGGCCTGAAGCTATGGAACTAGGTTTTATGAGAAAAGGAACTGATGAAGTTATTATTTCAAGAAAAAATCAAATCTCTTACGCTAAAGAAACATGTTTGAAAATGATTGAAAAAGGATATGTTCAAAAAAATCAAAGAAAAGATATTACAGTTCTAGGTAAAGAAGGTCTTGGAATTGTTTATGCTGGAGCAAATTCTATGATGTCTGGTAATTTCATGTCTGAACATGATCAAGTAATATCAGAAAAGTTAGGTTACGTTCTTGCAGGAGGAGACCTATCTCAATTAACAGAAGTATCAGAAGAGTATTTATTAAATATGGAACGAAAAGCATTTGTTGAATTATGTGGAGAAAGAAAAACTCTTGAAAGAATTCAAAGTTTATTGCAAACTGGAAAAATATTAAGAAATTAAAATTACTCATTATGAAAACAGCATATATAGTTGGAGGATATAGATCCGCGGTTGGAAAATCAGGAAAGGGTGTTTTTAGATTTACCAGACCAGATGAGATGGGTAAACAAGTTGTACAACATTTACTAAAAGATTTTCCAGAACTCGATAATGAAAGAATAGATGATATTATTGTAGGAAACGCCACTCCTGAAGCAGAACAAGGATTAAATTTAGCTAGAATGATTTCTTTGATGGGACTCCATACTGATAAAGTACCAGGAATGACTATCAACAGATATTGCTCATCAGGACTTCAAAGTATTGCTTTGGCAAAATATCATATAGAATCAGGTGCTGCTAATTGTATAATAGCTGGAGGAGTTGAGTGCATGTCCCCTATTCCATTTGGTGGTTGGAGAATTGTTCCTCATCATAAAGTAAGTAAGGAAAATCCTGAATGGTACTGGGGAATGGGATTGACAGCAGAAGCAGTAGCTGAAAAATTTAAAATTAGCAGAGCTTCTCAAGATGAGTTTGCACTGAACTCCCACTTAAAAGCCATTTCAGCAATTGAACAAGGGAAATTTGAAAAAGAAATAGCGCCCATAGAAATCAACCATATTTTTCTTGATGAAAATGAAGAAAAACATGAAAAAAAATATTTTGCTAATGTAGATGAAGGTCCGAGGAAAAATTCTACCATTGAAGCTCTTAATAAACTAAGACCAGTATTTAAAAATGGGGGAACGGTAACTGCTGGGAACTCATCTCAAACATCTGATGGCGCTGCATTTGTCATGGTAATGTCTGAAGACATGATTAAAGAGCTTAACATTAAACCCATAGCAAGGTTAATTTCTTATAAAGTAGTTGGATTAGATCCTAAAATTATGGGTGTAGGTCCTTTATACGCTATTCCTGAGGCTTTAAAACTTGCTGGTATGAAATTAAAAGACTTAGAACAAATTGAACTAAATGAAGCATTTGCCTCACAATCTGTAGCCATTATTAAAGAATTAGGATTAGATCCATCTATCGTAAATGTAAATGGTGGAGCAATTGCATTAGGTCATCCTCTTGGCTGTACAGGGGCAAAGCTCAGTGTACAGTTATTCAATGAAATGAAAAGAAGAAAGCAAAAAATAGGAGCAGTTACTATGTGTGTGGGTACAGGTCAAGGAGCTTGCGGAATATTTGAACTATTAAATTAAATAATCTTAATATGCTAAAAGAAAATATAGATAATCAAGTGCTAAGAGGAGGAGAATTCTTAGTAAAAGATTCAAAAGCAGAAGACATATTCATAAGAGAAGAATTTGGCGAAGAGCAAATGATGATGCTAAAAGCAACTGAAGAGTTTTCAGATTTAGAAGTCAAACCTAATTTGATGCGTTTTGAAGAAAAGGATTATGAACTTGTAGAAAATTTAATGCGTAAAGCTGGTCAATTAGGCCTATTGGCTATAAGTGTTCCAGAAAAATACCAAGGTCTGGGTATGGGTTTTAACACTGGAATGCTGATTTGTGAAGAAATATCAAGTTTATCTGGTTCAGTAGCTACTGCTTTTGGGGCACATACTGGAATTGGAACACTTCCAATTTTACTATACGGCAATGA
Source organism: Bacteroidetes bacterium MED-G20 (assembly GCA_002457645.1). Classification (GTDB taxonomy): domain Bacteria; phylum Bacteroidota; class Bacteroidia; order Flavobacteriales_D; family Parvicellaceae; genus MED-G20. Next base: position 25,693 of record NTKH01000010.1, on the reverse strand, counting down.
AGAGCAAAAAATGCATTACTTACCTAAAATATCATCTGGTGAGTGGATAGCTTGTTACAACTTAACAGAGCCTGATGCAGGATCAGATGCTAACTCGGGTAAAACAAAAGCAGTATTATCTGAAGATGGAAAACATTATGAAATTACAGGACAAAAAATATGGATTTCTAATGCAGGTTTTGCCCATGTATTTATTGTATTTGCTAGAATAGATAATGATAAAAACATCACTGGATTTGTATTCGAAAAAGATCAAGTGGAAGGACTAACTCTTAACCCTGAAGAAGCTAAGTTAGGTATTCGCTCGTCTTCAACGAGACAGGTTTTTTATAACAAAGTTAAAGTTCCAACCTCAGCTATGTTAGGAAAAAGAGGAGAAGGATTTAAAATTGCTATGAATGCTCTTAATGTGGGTCGTATAAAACTTGGTGTAGCTGTAACTGGAGCTTCTAAAAAAACCATTAATTATGCTGTAAAATATGCTAATGAAAGAAAACAGTTTAAAACAACTATTTCGTCCTTTGGAGCCATTCAACACAAAATTGCTGAAATGGCAACGAAAATTTATGTGGCTGATGCCGGTAATTACAGGACTGGTCAAAATATAGAGGATCACATAAAAAGATTGGAAGAAAAAGGGCTTTCTCCACAAGATGCCAAACTCCAAGGTGCACAAGAATATGCAATTGAGTGTGCTGTCTTAAAAGTATTTTGTTCAGAGCTTGTTCAATTTGTTTCTGATGAATCATTACAGGTTTACGGAGGAATGGGATTTTCAGCAGAATCAGAAGTAGAAGCTTGTTATAGAGATGCTCGAATATCTAGAATTTATGAAGGTACTAATGAAATTAACAGACTTTTAATTGTGAAAATGATTTTAAAAAAAGGGATGAATGAAGAAATAAATTTAATGGGCCCAGCAAAAGCTGTAGCTAAAGAAATATTGAGCATTCCATCTAATAATAAATCATCTGACAAACTATTTCTAGAAGAAAAAATGGTTTTAAAAAATTTCAAAAAAGCTATTTTATTAGTTGCAGGTTCAGCAACTGAAAAACTTGGCAGTAAACTTTCTGAAGAACAAGAAATAATGATGAATATTTCTGAAATGATAATTGACACATACATGCTTGAATCTGCCCTTTTAAAAACTGAAAAATTAATCCACAAAGATGGACAGAATAAGCACAAAGAAAAAATAGCTATTTGCATTAATTTTCTCCATTATGCAGCGGATAAATTAAATAAAAATGGTAAAGAAGCTATCTACGCTATGGCTAATGGCGACGAACAAACAATATTGCTTTTAGGTCTAAAAAGGTTTACAAAAGTGAAAGCTGTAAATTTAAAAAATCAAAGAAGAATTATTGCTAAAAAGGTGATTGAGGAAAATAAGTATTGTTATTAATCTAAAAAATAATACTTCCTCCAAAAACAAAATTAATTCCCTGAAAGGAGGCATACATATATGATGCATCAAAAGTGTAACCATTAGGATTATTTATCGGGTCATTTATTTGCTGGTCGAATGGATCAAAAGCTCTTAAAATCGAATAGTCTGGAGGAGTAAAATTAGTGAAGTTTCTAACTCCAATAAAAGTACTCCAACCACGATTAAAGTTTTTAGTTAATTTAAGATTGTGAATTGTATATGGCAAAGAGTATTCTCTTCTAAAATCATTTTCTAACAAAGGAAGTCTTATTGGGCCATAATTGGTAGCAGCATAATTAATATCTAGACCCCATTTTTCAAATGAATAATAGGCTGTCCATTTAAGACTGTATTTTTCAGCCAATAATTGAATATTTTTTATAAAATCTCCACCTCCCATTTCTTGCTCAAAACTAGAAATATCTAATAGTGTTCCATTAAGAGAAAATTTTAAAGGCATTTTTTTTAATTTTAGAAATATCTCTGAAGAAAGACCTCTTGCTAAGGCATATCCATTAAGATTTGAATATATTATTTGATTGTCGTTAGTTAGAAAATCCGGAATAATTTTATTGGAAAATTTGGATGAAAAAATAGAAGATTCCACAGATATATTGTAGTAATTGTTGTCCCAATTATTACTGATAGTTATATTTATATTTTTTGATTTTTCTGGTTTTAATTCTTCTAAGAAAATAACTTCTCTGGACCCTGTTAATGCTGCATGATCTTCTGTAAAAACATTGACTACCCTAAACCCGTCTCCATATCCTATTCTTAAAGTGCTATTTTTGGTTAAATCCCATTGGTAATTTACTCTTGGTGACTGAATAAAACCATGTTTTGAATGATAATCTGTTCTCCATCCTAATAATAATTTATGATTATTATTTATAATGAAATTATCTTGAAAAAATAAACCTGGAAGCCACCAACTATCTGATGATAAAGTTGCAGGGGTGTTGTCATTGTAGTTATTGTACCTAATAGCTAAACCACTAAGGAAATTGTGTTTTAATTTTATTTTCTTATGAAATGTAAGTTGACTGAAACCTATCAATTGTTTGGCCCTGTAATAAACCTTTCCATACCAAGATTTTTGGTCATGAAAACTGAAAGAAGTTTGCCATTTTAAAGGACTTAGCATAGGAAATTGAAAAAAGGAACTTGACTCAAATCTGTTGGTTAAAATAGATTCACCATATACACTATTTCCTCCCCTATCGTTGGGACCCCAATTCATTTCTCCTCCCCACCTGTCTTCATTTAAAAACCTAATAGAAATATTTAAAGGATTTTGTCCTTTTTTGGAGAAAAACTGCAACTTATTAAATATAGAATATCTTTTTTTTAATGTTAGGTCAGTAAAATTATCATTGTTATTATCAATTGGATTGTTGTATTGAAATATATCAATAGCTGTAAATGCCTTTAATTTCTTATTATCTAAATATTTAAAACTTAATGAAGTTTGTAATTCCCCCCAAGAAGAAAGATTGAAATCAAAAGCTAATTTTGGTATGCAATCAACATCTTTAGTTACTACATTAATGAGTCCAGCCATGGCTTCTGATCCATAAATAGTAGATGCTGGACCTTTTATTACTTCCACTTGATCAATTAAACTTGTAGGAATTCCTTGTAAACCATATACAGTAGACAAACCACCCATTATTGGCATACCATCAACAACAACCATAGAATAAGCACCTTCCATCCCATTTATATGAATGTCACCAGTATTACAAACAGAACAATTAATTTGAGGTCTTAAACCAGCAATTTGATTGGTGGCATCAACTAAAGTAGGAGAAGGAACTGTATTTAAAAATTTTGCCGAATAAACAGCAATGGGAATGGGACTATTCTTTTTTTCAATTAATTCTAAGGTACTACTAATTACCATTTCATTGAGAAGGTCATTATTTTCTTCTAAAATGAAAACCAGTTTTTTTAACTTATTACCATTAATTATAAATTCTTTTCTTGTGTATCCAACTGCAGATATTAATAAAGAATCTGATTGATTAATATCTATAGAAAAAATACCTGAAGAATTACTAACTATAGTATTTTTTGTACTTAAAGCTGTAATATGAGCATAAGGAATATGTTTGTTATTAACATCTACAACTTTTCCACTTATTGTAAATGATTGAGAAATTACATGAATAGAAAGAAAAACCATCATAGAAAATGTAAAACATTTACTCATGAAAAATTAAATTATTTAATAGAGAGATTTAGTTTAGTCTAAAAGTTCCAAATTTACTAAAAAAATTTATATATTTAGACTTAACTAAAAAAATATTTACCTTTACCAAAATGAATTCTCAATCTGAAGAAGATTATTTAAAAGCACTCTATCATTTACAAACTGAAAGTAATAGTGTTTCTACAAATTCAATTGCAAATTATTTAAAGATGAAACCCTCAAGTGTTACTGACATGTTGAAAAAACTTGCTGAAAAAAACTATGTAAACTATCAGAAATACAAGGGAACATCTTTATCCAAAAAAGGAAAATTAGTTGCACTTCAAATTATAAGAAAACACAGACTTTGGGAAACGTTTTTAGTAGAAAAATTAGATTTTGGATGGGGCCAAGTTCATTTAATTGCTGAACAATTAGAACATATAAAATCTGAAGAACTTATTGAGAAATTAGATGTCTTTCTTGGCAATCCCAAATACGACCCACACGGGGATCCAATTCCTAATAAAAAAGGAAGAATTGAAAAAATGAATCAAAAACTTCTCGTTGAACTTCATCAAAATCAGAAAGGAATTATTACTGGTGTAAAGAGAGGAACTGCTAGTCTATTGAGCTATCTAGACAAGGAAAATATCAAATTAGGTGACTCAGTTAAAGTGCTTGAAGTTATAGAGTTTGATGGAACTTTTATAGTTGAAATCAACAAAAGAAAACTAACATTTTCAGAAAAAATATGTCAAAATTTATTATTAGAAACTTATGATTGAGACTGTTAAATTTTGGTTTATCAATCAAAATCCAATAATCCAAGCTCTTATGGCTGGACTATTTACTTGGTTTATTACTGCAATTGGTTCCGGACTGGTTTTCTTTTTTAATTCATCTCATAGAAAAGCATTAGATATCTCTCTTGGCTTTACAGGTGGAGTGATGATTGCAGCAAGTTTTTGGTCTCTTTTAGCTCCAGCTATAGAATATGTAGAAATGCAAAAAGAACTTGGGCTGACAAGGATGCCCTCTTGGCTTGCTCCTACCATTGGTTTTTTCCTAGGTGCGCTATTTTTATTCGGCTTGGATAAAATTATACCGCACCTTCATATGTTTGAGAAAAAAACAAATGCTGAAGGAGTGAATACAAAGTGGCAAAAAACTATCTTACTTGTATTAGCTATTGCCATGCACAATATACCAGAGGGTTTAGCTGTAGGTGTTGCATTTGGAGCCATTGCTTCTCCAGAAATTGTCAATAATTTAAATGTTGATATTTTTACACTTGGCTCAGCAATTGCATTGGCAATTGGAATTGGCATACAAAACTTTCCTGAGGGATTTGCAGTATCAATGCCCCTTAGAAGACAAGGTATGAGTAAATTTAAATCATGGCAATGGGGTCAATTATCAGCAATTGTAGAACCAATTTTTGCTGTTATTGGAGCTGCAATAGTTCTTCAGGTCTTACCTGTTCTTCCGTATGCCTTAGCATTTGCAGCTGGAGCTATGATATTTATAGTGGTGGAAGAAGTAATTCCAGAAAGTCAAAAAGGAGGGAATACTGATTTAGCAACTATGGGCCTAATTGCCGGGTTTATAGTGATGATGGGCTTAGATGTAGGGTTAGGATAATTAAATAAGAACTAAATCTATCAAATGATTTTTTGATAAAGTAGAATTTAGCTGTTCTAGTAAATTTGTTTTTTGCATAACTAATTCTTGTTTAAAAGCAGCACTAGAAAGTTGTAAATAAAGTTTTTGATTTTTTACATAATATTTTTTAACTTTTTTCATTAAAAAGGGACCCATTATATTTTTAAAATTATGAAGAATTTCTTGTTCTTGAAACTTATTTCTAAGTCCAGATTGATCTATGAAGTTATTTACCACATTAGATAGCTTCTCCTCATTAGCAGTTCTTTTTTTCATTTCTTATAATATTGAAGAATTACCATTTTCAATCCAAAACAAATTACTCTCAATATTTAAATTTTTTAAAATATTAGGAATTTTATCTTTACTAGTATCTGTAATAAATAATTGACCTAAATTATTTTTTTCAATTAATTTTAAAATATAACCGACTCTGTGATCATCTAGTTTGTCGAAAATATCATCCAATAATAAGACTGGAGTAATATCTTTTTTCATTTTAATGTACTCAAATTTAGCTAATTTTAAAGCAATAAGAAAAGTCTTTTGTTGACCTTGAGAACCGAACTTCTTTATGGGATTGGTGTTGATAGAAAAATGAAAATCATCTCTATGAACGCCCGATGATGTATATCCTATTAACTGATCTTTTGTCCTATTCATCAAGAATATTTCTTTCATAGAATCCGCTGTTAAAGAAGAGTGATAATTTAATGAAACCTCTTCTTTATTAGAAGATATATCTTTGTAAAACTGACTAAAAACAGGAGTAAACTCAGAAATAAATTTATTTCTTGACTTAAAAATAGCTTGTGCCTTATCTACCATTTGATCATCGTAAATTTCAAGCAAATCTATAGCCTTATTTTTTGTTTTGAGAAAAGCATTTCTTTGTTTTAGAAGCTTGTTGTATTGAAGCAATTCAATTAAATAATTTTTGTCAAACTGAGCAATTAAGGCATCAAAAAATCTTCTTCTAGTTTCACTTCCATCTAGAATGAGGTTGATATCGTATGGAGTAATCATGACAACAGGAAATAAGCCAATATGATCAGCTAATTTTTTATATATTTTTTTATTCTTCTTAAAAATCTTTTTTTCCCCTTTCTTCAAGCCGCAGTAGAGCTTTAAATCATCTTTTTTGATTTTAACCTCTCCCTGAATAACATAGAAAGATTCATCAAACTTCACATTTTGACTGTCTATTGAGTTAAAAAAGCTTTTGGTATAACTAAGATGATAAATCGCATCTAATAAATTAGTTTTACCTTGTCCGTTGTCACCCAAGAAGCAATTTACTCTATTAGAAAGTTTTAAATCTACTTGAAAAATATTCTTAAAATTGACAAGAGATAGGTTTGATAAATACATTGAATAAAATTACAATATAAAAGATTAGTTTAGAGTCTTCAAAAAAAACTATTTTTGCAAACTAATTAAATAAATCGAAAGATTTCTTATTTGAATATAAATGGCTGAAGAAAAAAACAAAGTGCAAGCAGAAACTGTTGATAATAAAAATGAAAATACTGTTTCAAAAGATCATTCTGATGAAAGAAATTTAACAGAAAACACTTTAGAACTAATTCTTGGAGAAAAAGGATACGAATATTATTTAAATAATAAAAAACAAGTTACTCTATATGCCATTATAATTGGTTCTTTGATTTTAGCTGCTCTTGCATATAAATTAATATATGTTAAGATGATTGTTGAGCCAAAAGAAGAGGAAGCTATAGAGAAATTATGGCAAGCTGAATCAAAAGCTTTTGATGAAAATGATTGGGAAACTTCTATTTACGGAGACAGTCTTGGTTTCTTTAAAGGATTTAAACAAATATCAGAAAAGTATTCAGGGCAGAAAGCAGGTCAAATTGCTCAATACAATCTAGGTATATCTTTTCTCAATAACAAAGAATATGAAAACGCCATATTGGCCCTTAAAAAAGTCACTTTCGATGATGAAATTTTAGGCACAATTACATTAGGTGCAATAGGAGATTCTTATCTACAATTAGGCGCTGTAAGTGACGCTTTAGAGTATTACATCAAAGCGTATGAAAGAAGAGATAACAATTTAACATCTCCAATTTACTTAATGAAGGCTGCATTATGCCATGAAATTGAAGAAAATTATGATGATGCAATTAAATTATATGAACTGATTTACAAAAATTATCCCAATAGTAAAAACGCAATAACTGCAGAAAAATATGCAGAATCATTAAAATTGGGATCTCCAGTCTATAAATTTGATAAGGAAAATATTGAGTAATGGCTTCCATTGGAAATAATTTGTCTAAAGAAAATAAGTTTCCACTATTAAATTCCGATAAACTAAAAATTGGAATTGTTGTCTCTGATTGGAATAGTCAAATTACAGAAAGACTTTTAAAAGGAGCTCTTTCTGTACTTAAAAACTCTGGGATAAAATCTGAAAATATCATTATAAAAAACGTTCCTGGAACATTTGAATTGCCCCTTGGAGCTCAATACATGCTAGAGAAAAACTTAGTTGATGGTATGATATGTATAGGCTGTGTAATTCAAGGAGAAACAAAACATTTTGATTTTGTCTGTCAAGGTGCTACTAATGGAATAATGAGTCTAGGTCTTAGATACAACAAGCCTGTTATATTTTGTGTTCTAACCGACGAAAATGAAAATCAGTCTTTTGATAGATCTGGCGGAAAGCATGGAAACAAAGGTGAGGAATGTGCTGTCTCTTGCCTCAAAATGATTGAACTCAAGTCAAAAATTTCATCTCCTGACAAGAAAATCGGATTTTAGCTATTTAAAATTTTTTTTATATCAGGTTTAAAATATAATTCTGATTTTAAAACTTTTCCATCTTCTCTGTAAATTGGTTGGCCATTTTTATCTAGCTTACTCATATTGCTTCTTTGAATTTCTTCAAAAACATCAGCAATTTTATCTTGAAGTCCATGTTTTAAAATGGTACCGCACAAAATATATAACATATCCCCTACAGCATCTGCAACTTCTACTATATCGCCTTCTTTAGCAGCTTGTAAATATTCTTCATTTTCTTCTTTCATTAAATTATAACGAAGAATAAAATCTTTTTCTAAAATATTTGGTTGAAGAGAATATTCATTTGAAATACCAAATGCATTATGGAATGTTTCTACTGCCTTAACACACTGACTTAGTTTTAAATTATTTTTCATACACAAATTTATATTTACAAATTCATTTTTAAATGAAAATTGTAAAAAATTAGTTAACATATATTAACACTGGGATTTTTTTGATTTTTAAAAGATTTTCCATTTTTACTTTAAATAAATTTATTTGTTATGGAAAATCTACCTAATAATGGTACTGAAAACAATATAGATATAAGTAAAATTAATGAACTCATTGAAAAAGAGAGTGGCTTTATTGATTTACTTAATATGGAAATTAAAAAAGTAATCATTGGACAACAACATATGATAGAAAGTCTATTAATTGGCCTTCTATCCAATGGACATATTCTCTTGGAAGGTGTTCCTGGCCTTGCTAAAACTCTGGCTATTAGCACTCTTTCTAAAGTCATCAATGTAGATTTTAAGAGAGTTCAATTTACACCTGATTTATTACCTGCAGATTTATTAGGAACGATGATTTACAATCAAAAAAAAGAAGAATTTATTTCAAAAAAAGGACCTCTTTTTTCCAATTTTATTCTTGCAGATGAAATAAACAGAGCTCCTGCAAAAGTTCAAAGTGCTTTACTAGAAGCGATGCAAGAAAGACAAATTACTATAGGTGACCAAACTTATAAACTTCCAGAACCTTTTTTAGTAATGGCTACACAAAACCCGATTGAACAGGAAGGTACTTACCCTTTACCTGAAGCCCAAGTAGATAGATTTATGTTAAAAGTAGTACTTCCTTACCCATCAAGAGAAGAAGAAAGATTAATTGTCAGAGCCAATGTATCTAGCGATGGATTTTCTAATCCAAATAAAGTAGTAGATCCTAAACAAATAATTAAGGCTAGGGACATTGTAAAACAAATCTACATGGATGAGAAAATTGAAAAGTATATTGTAGATATTGTTTACGCTACAAGAGAACCCGAACATTATGAACTTGATGAAATCAAACATTTCATATCTTTTGGCGGATCGCCAAGAGCAAGTATTTCATTAGCTAGTGCTGCAAAAGCATATGCATTTTTGAAAAAAAGGGGTTACGTAATTCCTGAAGATGTTAGAGCTGTTTCTAAAGATGTATTGAGACATAGAATTGGTCTTTCATATGAAGCTGAAGCTGAAAATATTTCTGCTGAAAATGTAATTACTACTATTCTCAACAGGGTCGAAGTACCTTAACTAATATTTGTTTTGGAAACTAGCGAATTATTAAAAAAAGTAAGGAAAATTGAAATTAAGACTAAAGGTCTTTCTAAACAAGTATTTTCAGGTGAATATCACTCCGCTTTTAAAGGTAAAGGAATGGCATTTTCCGAGGTTAGAAATTATATTCCTGGAGACGAGATAAGAACAATCGATTGGAATGTCACCGCAAGATTTAACGAACCTTACGTAAAAGTTTTTGAAGAAGAAAGAGAACTTACCGTCATGTTAATAGTTGATATTTCTGGTTCAGAATCTTTTGGGTCTAGTGAAGTTTTGAAACGAGAATTTATAGCAGAAATTGGAGCAGTTTTAGCTTTTTCTGCAACTCAAAACAATGATAAAATAGGAGCCATTTTATTTTCAGATAAAATTGAATTATATATTCCCCCGAAAAAAGGTAGAAAACATATTCTCAGAATAATAAGAGAACTAATTGAGTTCAAACCTAAGTCTAATCTTACCAATATTTCTGAGGTTGTACAGCATTTTAATAATCTCATAAAAAAGAGAGCCATTGCCTTTTTAATATCAGATTTTTTAGAAAGTAACCTAGAAAATGCCTTAAAAATAACAGCCAAAAAACACGATTTGATTGCCTTAAGAGTATTTGATGAAAGAGAAAAAGAATTACCCAATACAGGAATGACTTTATTTTCTGACAGTGAAACGGGTCAAAAAAAATGGATTAACACAAGTAAGAAAAGAGTAAGAGAAACCTATTACAACAACTCTTTATCAAGAGAGCATAATATTTTGGAATCATTTAAAAAATCCAAAGTAGATCATGCTAATATTTGTATTCAAGACGGATACATACACCCACTCATGAATCTATTTAAGAAGCGTTGAGAAAACTTATTATCATATTGCTATTAAATCCCTTTTTATTTTTTTCTCAGGAGGCAAAGTTCGAGTTAAAGTCTTCCAAAAACAAACTGATAGTTGGAGAACCTACGGAACTTCAATTGAAATTAAAAGTCTCAGCCAGTACATTAATTGATAGCGTAAGTTTTGAATTATCTGAAATTGGCGATACAATGGGAAATAATTGGGAACTATGGGATAAAGGAGACCTGAAAAAATCATCAGAGCAAGGAGAAGATGGAAATTATGAAATTATCTACTCTCAAAAATACATCATTGCTAACTTTGACACTGGTCAATTTATTTTTCCACCTTGCCTAGCAGTTTTTGACTCTAATAAAATATTTTCAAATTCACTTATTTTCAATGTAAAACTTGAAGAAATTGATGAAAAAAGCTTTATAAAAGATATCAAGCCTATTGAGGAAGTTACTATTTTTTGGTACGAGTATCTATTTTTCTTTTTGAAAAAGTATGGATGGCTAATAGCAATTTCTTTGCTATTGATAGTATTTTTAGTTTATTTATCAAAGAAGCTTAACAAAAAAACTATTGAAAAAAAGAAAGAACCTCAAATTCCTACAGAAATTATTCTTCTTGACAAACTTCTTATTATTGAAAATAAAAAATATTGGGAAAATAGTTTATTTAAAAAATATTACAGTGAGTTATCTGATGTTTTATGGAGATTTTTGGAATATCGTTATCAAATTAAAACTTTTGAGAAAACAAGTGGTGAAATTTTAGAGAGTTTAAAATGGAGTAATATACCAGTTCATTTCCTAACCACGATTGAACGTTTTTTCAGTATTTCTGATGGTGTCAAATTTGCTAAATATAAACCTCTGGAAAAAGATAATATGACTGCCATTAAGACAATAAGAAATCTTATTGAAGAAGAAAGATTAGATCTCATTAATAAAGATTATGAATTAGGAAATAAGAATGAATAATTTGTTAGATAAATATCAATTTAACGACCCTTGGGTTCTATGGTTTTTGTTTATCATTCCCATCTCTTCTATTATATATTTATTTTTTTACAAGAAAAAAAATGAGCACATTAGTATATCTAGTATTAGTTTTTTTGAAGGTATAACAGACAAATGGACTAAAGTTTTTCAACATTTTAGCTTCATTACTAAACTAATAGGAATTAGTTTACTAATTATTGCAATGGCAAGACCTCAAATACCAATTGAAGCTCACTCAGAAACAGAATTATTTAAAGAAGGCATTGATATTGTAATATCAATGGATGCATCTGGAAGTATGCTTGCAAAAGATTTTTCACCCAATCGATTTGAAGCATCAAAAGATTTAGCTAAAGAATTTGTCAAAGACAGAGTAAATGACAGAGTCGGCTTAGTTATTTTTGAAGGAGAGGCTTATACGCAGTGTCCTTTAACCTCTGACAGAGAAATATTAATCGAGTTGATTGAATCTGCCGAACAAGATATTGTGGAACAAGGAACAGCTATTGGAATGGGCCTTGCAACAGCGATAAACAGGCTTAGAGAAAGTGAAGCCCCAAGCAAAGTAATTATACTACTAACAGACGGCGTTAATACTCATGGTAAAATTCACCCTTTAAATGCCACAGAAATTGCTAAACAATTTAATATTAGAGTATACACTATTGGAGTAGGTACAAATGGAAAGGCTAAAACTCCGGTGGCCATTGACCCATTTACAGGGAAATATATATATGATTTAGTAGATGTTGAAATTGATGAAAAAACCCTTAAGACAATTGCAAGTGAAACTGGAGGTAAATATTTTAGAGCAACAGATAACAATAAATTAAAAGAAGTCTATAAGGAGATCAATGAATTAGAAAAAGCTAAAATTAAAACCATTGAGTATGATATTGACCTTCCAGAAAAAGCCAATATTTTTATTTTATTGGGTCTAGCACTGTTGTTAATTGAGTTTCTAGTTTCTAAATACTTTATACCCAGTATTTCATGAAAATTAACAAAAAGAAATATTATTCTAAAACTTCTAATTCTATAGTTACCCTACTGATTTTAGAACTATTATTTTGGACTGCAACTATTTCTGTCTATCAATATCTCACCATAAATGTCAATGAATTTAGGCTTGAACATCCTAAAGTACTATGGCTATTAATTTTACTCTTTTTACTTAATGCAATTTGGATTAAAAATAAAATATGGAAGAAAAAAGCCATTAGTAATTTTGCAAAACTCTCTACTTTAAGTAAAATATTCAATGGTTTTTCTAGTAATAGATCTACCACTAAATATATATTATTTAGGTTGGCAATTGGTATGTTAATTATAGCTGCCTCTAATCCTCAATATGGTGAAAATGAAAGAACTGTAGCATCAAAAGGCATAGACATTATGATTGCCTTGGACATCAGCAAAAGTATGATGGCTGAAGATATTGTTGATAATTACAACAGGCTAGATATTGCAAAACTATCTATTGGTAAATTAATTAACGAACTAAGAGGAGATCATGTAGGAATTGTAGTATTTGCAGGTGAAGCATATAAACAACTTCCTCTAACACCTGACTACCAAGTTGCCAAGCTTTTTTTGAAAAATATTGGCACAGATATGATATCATCTCAGGGAACAGATATAGGAAACGCTATTGAACTTTGCATGAGTTCTTTCAGTGATGAGAGAAAAACTAACAAGGCAATAGTTATCATATCAGATGGAGAAGATCATGAAGAGATGGCTGTTAATGCTGCAAAGGAAGCTACTGACGATGGGGTGATTATATGTACTGTCGGAATGGGGTCAGAAAAAGGAGTTCCTATTCCTATTGTAAGAAATGGAAAAAAAATAGGAATTAAAAAAGATAAAGATGAATCTACAGTATTGACAAAATTAAACGAAGAAAACTTAATTCAAATAGCTCAAGCTGGAAATGGAACTTACACCAAAACAAGGGGACTTAATTTAAACTTGAGAAAGATTCTAGACAGAATCAATCAAATCGAAAAAACAACTTTAAAAAAAGATAGGTACTCGACTTATGATGACCAATTTCAATGGTTTCTTCTGCCAGCATTATTGTTATTACTTTTAGATTTTGTGATATTTGAAAAACGAGGAAAAATTGACGACCAAATTATACTATTTAAATGAAAAAATTAATAAAATTTAAAGCTGTGTTAATATTAAAACTCTTTGTTTTTGGTTCTTTACATAGCCAATCGATAGAGAGTAGACTTATTCTTAAAGAGGGTAATAATTCTTATAAAAAGGGTGATTTTGAAAACTCTTCCAATAGTTACAATAATTCAATTGCTGAAGACCAAGACAATATAGATGCCATTTATAACAATGGGAATTCTTCAATGATGACTGGAGATTTTCAAATAGCAAGAGAAAACTTTAATCATTTTATTTCTAAATCTAAAAGCGATGAAGATAAATCAAAAGCTCACTATAATATTGGTAATTCATTTTTAACTCAGTATGCAAAAGAAGCCAAAGAAGGTGGTCAACCTTCAAGTGAATATCTAGAAAATGCTGTTAATGAATATAAAAAATCTTTAAGATATAGTCCGAATGACAGTGATACTAGATATAATTTATCATATGCATTAAAAATGATGCAAAACCAAGAAAACAAGGACCAAGAAAACAAGGACAAAGAAAACAAAGACAAAGAAAACAAAGACAAAGAAAACAAAGACAAAGAAAATAAAGACCAAGAAAACAAGGACCAAAAAAAGAAGAATCAAGAAAAGAAAGACCAAGAAAACAAGGACCAAGAAAAGAAGAATCAAGAAAAGAAAGACCAAGAAAAGAAAGAGCCAAAAGAAAAAAAGCCCAATGAATCTAAAGAACAAGCCATTAAAAATTTAGATGCAATAAATGGCGACGAAGAAAAAGTATTGCTAAAGGTTAACCGTAAAAAAGGAAACGAAAAAAAGAAGAGTAAAACTAAAGATTGGTAAATGAGATATATAATCTTTTACATATTTATTGCTTTTGGACTGACCCAAACATTTGCGCAAAACTTTGTTTTTAAAGCCTATGTTGATCAAAATAGTATAAGTACTGACGATTTTATAAGATTTACAGTAGAATCAAGTGAAAGAGTTCAATTAAATAATTTAAAGTTCAATAACTTTATTATTAAACAAGGGCCTTACACTTCTTCATCAAGTCAAACAACTATCATAAATGGAAAATTTAAATCTAAAAACGAGTTTAAATCAACTTTTATAATTGCTCCTAAAAAAGACGGTAAACTATTTATAGAATCAATTAAAGTTAATTACGATGGAAAGGATTACCAGACAGACAGAATAGCTATAAATGTTTCTAAAGGTCAAAATAAAAATATTGCTCCATCATCCGCAAAACCTTCTTCCAATACCAATAGTAAATTATTTGCAAAAATATCCTGCTCAAAAATCAGCCCATATATTGGAGAAAATATATTGGTAAAATATAAAATATATCAGTCTTCTTATCATATAAGAAATCTTGAAATTACTGATTATGATCTTCCTATGATAAACGATTTTTGGACTGAGCTAATAGAACCAAAAAATAAACAGTGGAAAGAAGAACAGGAGATATTAAATGGTATATCTTACAGAGTATTCACACTGAAAAAAGAAATTATTTCTCCTCAGAAATCTGGAAAATTAACCATACCAGCTTTTGAGGTCTCTACAGTAATGAACAGAGACTTTTTTAACCGAGGTACAGCCAAACTAATAAAAAGTAATCAACCAATTTTAAATGTAAAAAAGCTTCCAGAAAAAGCCCCAAAAAGCTTCAGAGGTCAAGTGGGAAGAGGATATAAAATGAATGTAAAAATCAGTAAGGAAGAATTAAATGTAGATGAAGCTCTAGATTTTGAAATAACTATTTCTGGAAATGGTAACTTGAAACAAATAAAACTCCCCAAAATTAGCTTCCCTAAGGACTTGGAAAAATATCCAGAAGAAATAAAGTCTAAAATTAAATTATCTGAAAATGGAATAAATGGAAGAAAAATACTAAAACAACTATTGATACCAAGATTTCACGGTAACTATGAAATTCCTCCAATTGACTTTTGCTATTTTGACGTGAATAAAAAGAAATATCAAACCCTTTCCCATCCGGGATTTAATATTAAAGTAAATAAAGCAAGCAATCAAAACATAAATAATTCTAACAACAATATTTCAATCATTTCAAACGATCAAGAAGAAGTGGAAATTATGAGTGACAATATTCATCATATACGAAACAAAACTAAATTATACGACTATAGCAATCCTATTTTTGGAACTAAATTATATTGGATTGCTATAAGTTCGATACCATCTTCTTTGGCACTATTACTTTTTATATTGAGTAGTAAAAATAGATTAACAGATAGGGAAAAAGTAATAAGTAAAAAAACAATCAAAAAAGTAATCCTCGATTTCAATAACTTATATGAAAGGATAGATGAATTAAATATCAAAGATTTTTATAAGGAGGTTTACCAACTCTGGAACACCTACTTAATCCATAAATTTTCTATAAACTTAGCTGATTTAAATAGAAAAAAAATTAATCAAATTTTAATAGATTCCAAGATCTCATCAGAAGATGTTATTTTGATGGATAAGATATTAAATAACTGTGAAATGTCTCAGTATAGTCCATTGACCAATCAAGTTGCTAAAGAAACTTTAAAAGACAGTCAAATTTTGATTGAAAATTTAGAAAAAAATGTTATTTAAATCTTTAAAGACTATATTAATCATTACAGTATTTTCAGCACCTTCATTTGCTCAAAACTATGATGCTATTTTTGAAAGAGCTAATTTATTATATGAACAAAAAAATTATGATTCTGCTAAATCTGATTATTTTATGCTTTACAGTAGAGGGATGATAAGCAAAGAACTGTTTTTAAACTTAGGAAATAGTTTTTTTAAATTGGATAGCTTGCCCTCCGCAATTTTATTTTACGAAAAAGGTTTGAAAATTGCTCCAGGAAATCAAGATTTAATGCATAATCTCCAATTTTGTAATACATTATTGAAGGATAAAAACTCCATTAAAAAGTCCATTTTTATAAATGATTTAATTCTTAGTTTTTTAGGAAAGTCTCCTAACTATTGGGCTATTTCTTCTATAATTCTTTTATTGTTGGTATGTATTTTGTTCTTTTTTTATTGGATAACTGTTGAAATCTCCTACAAAAGAATCTATTTTTACAGTCTTGTGTTTACATTATTATTATTCTTTTTTACAATCTTTCTTAGCGCCATAAGTAAAGCAAAGATTGAGGATTCTAATTACGCCATTATTTTTTCTCCTGTTGCTAAAGTAATGACTGCTCCATCTGTAAATTCATCTACTACTTATCAATTGCATGAAGGTTCTAAAGCTAAAATAACGGATGAATCTGACCAATGGTATGAGATTTCGTTCAATGAACGTAAAGGTTGGATTGAAAAAAAATATTTAAAGAAAATTTAATGAATAAATCTGAAAAAGTTCAATTCGTCATTAATGAGCTTGAAAGACTATATCCAGAAACCCCAATTCCTCTAGATCATAAAGATCCCTATACCTTACTGATTGCAGTTTTACTTTCTGCTCAATGTACTGATGAAAGAGTTAATAAGATAACTCCTATTCTTTTCAAAAAAGCAGATAATCCTTTTCATATGGTTAATCTTAAAGTAGAAGAAATAAAAGCCATAATAAGACCATGTGGATTATCTCCAAGAAAGTCTAAGGCAATTCATGAGCTTTCTTCAATTTTAATAAATAAATATGATGGAAAAGTACCTAATAATATGGATTTATTAGAAGAACTTCCAGGCGTGGGACATAAAACAGCATCGGTAGTAATGAGCCAAGTTTTTGGACAACCAGCTTTCCCTGTAGATACCCATATTCATAGACTTATGTACAGATGGGGTTTTTCTAATGGGAAGAATGTTGTTCAAACGGAGAAAGATGCTAAAAGACTGTTCCCAAAAGACCTTTGGAATAAACTACATTTACAAATTATATTCTACGGAAGAGAATATTCTCCAGCAAGAGGGTTTAAAAAAGAAAAAGACTTTTTAACAATAAAAATTGGCAGAAAATCAATTATAAATCAATATATTTGAACTATGAAATTGATTATTACCATTTTAAGTTTCTTTTTATTCCTCAATTTACAATGTCAGAGTTTTTCTGTACAACAAAATAATATTTCCCTGTCTGGAATGTCATCGGATAATGACTTCTATCAAAATACTTATCTAGACGGATTTTCAAATACAACCCTATATTGGAACATAATTACGGATTCAATGCCTTCTAATTGGGAATTTTCAAACTGCTTTCCTCTTTGTTATTCAATTGGTATAACTAGTGGGACATTAAATATTGCCGACGGACAAAGTTATTATCTCAACTGCCATTTTTATCCAAACAATACCTCTGGTGAAGGTTTTATCTCTATGGAAATAACGGATAGTATTACTACTGAAACTGTCACTTGGCATGGAGTTGCTGGAAATGTTGGCTTAGAAGAAGATTATATATTTAATAAAAATGATATTAGTACTATTTATAATTTGAATGGTCAAATTGTTGAAAAAACCACCCCAAACCAACTGTATATTGTTCAGTTAAAAAATAAGTCTTTTATAAAAGTATTCATTACTGAATAGTTGCAAAAGAACTATCTGTTAAACTTTTTAAGAATAAAACTAAGTTTTTTCTATCTGACTTATCTAGAGAAAAAGGCTTTATAAATGGATGCTTATTTGGATGACTATTCCCACCCTGCATGTAATGATCAATGACCTCCTCTAACGTTTGTATACTACCATCGTGCATGTATGGAGCTGTTAGAGCAATATTTCTTAAAGTTGGCACCTTAAAACATCCATTGTCAATTTCTTTAAGAGAAACCCTCATTTTACCAACATCTTCATATTTTTCGTAAAGGCCATTATTAACAATCTCTCCATTTGAAAAATTAAAACCACTATGACAGCTAACACAATATAGTTTATTAAATAATTTTAATCCCTTTTTTTCAGATGATGATAATGCATGTTTTTTATTTTGATAAATATATTGATCATATCTAGAATTACCACTTATTAAGGTTCGTTCATAACTTGCTATAGCTTTGGTAATTAATTTTGGAGTTGGAATTCCCCCATAAGCTTTTTCAAATAATTGAACATATGAAGGTTTCTTTTTTAATCTTTCAGCTGCTAACAAGATATGAAAATCAAATTCGTTTTTTTCATGAATTGGAACCAAAACTTGTGCTTCTAATGACGGATTTACCCCATCTCTCAAAAAATTTTTATTATAAGCTATGTTTGTTAAGGTTGGAGTATTTCTAGTTACAGATCGGTTTTTTATACCAACCGCTTTTTTTAAACCGTCAGTAAAAGCATGATCTGGCTTGTGACATGAAGCACAAGAAATAGAAGAATCTCTTGATAAGATATTATCAAAAAAAAGCTTTTTTCCTAAATGTATTCTTTCATTAGTTAGTTTATTATCTTCAGGTATTTGAAGATTGGGAAAACCTTTGGGGATGGTTAGAAAATATTGGTTGTTATTATCAAAAGAAAGAAATAAAAAGGTAACAACAAAAAAACCTAAGAGGTATTTATTGGACAACATTGAATTTTTTATGAATCATATGCTCTCCATTATCAATCGATACAATATAAATACCAGTTGAAAATTCTTTTATTGGAAAATAACTTCCCTCATTTTGTAAATTAATTTCTTTTGTATGGACTCTACCATTTATGTCAGTAATGGTTAAATTAGTTTTTTTATTAGAATCAAAATGATAATTAATCGTTGGGGCAAAAGGTAAAGTATAATCAATAAAAATAAAGTTATTTAAATCTGAATTTTGAATAACATTATTTGTGCTTGTATAAGATTCAAAAACATTCATTGTGTAAGCGTTATTACACATTATAAAATTAGTTGCACTACTACTATGATCTATCCCTGCAGTGCTTAAATTAATTTCAGATAAGAACTTTTCAGCATTTACCTTCAGATCTATATAGATGGTATCATTGGAATTAATTGGGTTGATATTAATAGGGTCAATCTGTGTAAGCATTTGATTTCCCAAAGCATTTAGTTGAAATATTGTTTCAGGTGTATTGTCGTTATCCGCATCATTAAGTCCATTAGCAACTACAAAAAAGTAACCTGATGGCCAACCCCAATCCATTGGAGGACTCTTAGGTCCGAGAGGATGCTGAGCAGAATAGTTAGTAGTATTGCCACCATTAGCATTTGCATCTACGCCAACATCAAAAGATATAGATTCAACTGAAGAAATATTATAGTTTCCAAGATAGTAATTATTGATATGTCCACTTGCTAATACATAAGTGTTAGTGAGTGGGGTTAATTGTCCTGCATCGTGTTCCAACTCAAAACCAGAAAGATAATATTGTAGTCTAGTATACCTATTTTGTTTACCATCCAACAAAAAGTTGTCGTTATATGAAAAAGTTGAACTGTTTAAAGTGTGATTCAATCTTAAAACAATTTCTTTTTGGGCAAGCAAAGTTAAACACGAAAATAAAAAGAGAGCAAATACAAAATTTTTCATATTCAAATATAGATTTAAAAAATTTATACTTCAAATAAAATACTTAGAATTTTATGAACTAATTGACCCAATTTATTTTTTTTAATAATTAGGATTAATGATTAAAATGTTAATTATTACTATGGGATAGTTAAGATTACTAATTTTGTAAGATGTCTTCAAAAGTTGAAATAAAGAACAAGAAAGCAAAATTTGAATTTGAGTTTATAGAAACATTTACTGCTGGAATTCAACTATTTGGAACTGAAATAAAATCTATTAGAAATAACAAAGCGAGTATTTCAGAAGCTTATGCTGTAATGGTCAAAAACGAACTTTTCATAAGAAACATGTATGTAGCTGATTATGAAAATGGTGGTCACTTTAATCATGAAAGTAAAAGAGATAGAAAACTACTTTTAAACAAATTAGAGCTTTCAAAAATTAATAAAAAAATTAAAAATAAGGGTCTAACTATTGTTCCAACTAGGCTATTTATTAGTAGTAATGGATGGGCAAAAATGAACATTGCTGTAGCCAAGGGTAAAAAGATTTATGACAAGAGAGAAGATCTCAAAACAAAAGATATCAATAGAGAAATTGACAGAAAACTAAAAAACTATAAATAACTTACATTCAGTAAATTATAAATTTTATAATAAAGTATTAATTTAATAATTTATCAATGGTGTTAAAAGACACATAATGGTAGTTATCTCGCGCTTTTTTATAAACTTCTTTAGCCCAAATTTTATGCTTCTTACTTTTAGACAATTCTAAGTAAAGTGGTTGCAAAAATTTCCTTCTACCAATTTTAATTAAAAATATTTCTAAATTTTCAAATGCTGGTTGATAATCACTCTTAATGCTTTGTAAAAACCAAAGAGCTAATATTTCAGAATTTCCACTGTGAGAAAAATTAAATACATTATCTAAATCCCTTAGTTGATCGACATTAATATTATTGGGTAAATGTTTTATAAAATGTAACCATTCGTGAGTGGACCAATTAGCTGTTTTTTCTTTTAATGATCTTGCATCAGAAAACATAAAATCATCTACCAAACTCGCTGCATTTTCAAATCTGACAGATTTTACCTTAGGGCAATTGGCAGGGATTCCAGGTTCAAATATCCACTCATTGATATTTAACTTTTCATTGTATTCATTTAGTAGATTATTTTCTAAATAAATTATAAACTCTTCGGTAATAATGGTTTTAAATTTATGATCATTGAAATATCTTAATAAAAAGGAATCCATTTTTTCTCTTCCAACATGATCTTCTAACATTCTTAAAAAGAAGTATCCTTTTTCGTAAGCAATATCGGTCATGGCGTCGTCTGGATGCTTTCCTAACATATTCAATCTCAATAATTGCATGTCTGGCTCTAAGTCATTGATTTCTTCTACCAAATCTTGATACCCTAAAAGAGCCAACATTTCAGAATAATCCTTACCATAGAGTGACTCCATTATCCTTCTTTCAAAGTAGACGGTAAAACCTTCATTTAACCAAAAGTCATTCCATGTAGCATTGGTAACTAAATTCCCACTCCAAGAGTGCGCCAATTCATGAGCAATTAATGAAACTAAGCTTCTATCTCCAGCTATGATAGTTGGTGTTGCAAATGTTAATCTGGGGTTTTCCATTCCACCAAAAGGAAAGCTAGGAGGAAGAACAATTACATCGTATCTGTCCCAATCATATTTACCGTATAAATTTTCTGCAACATCTACCATTTTTCCCATGTCAGTTAATTCATCTACACACTCATCAAGCATGGAGGGCTCTGCATAAACTCCAGTTCTATAGTCTACTGATTTAAACTGTAAATTCCCTACAGCCAAAGCAATTAAGTAAGGTGGAATTGGTTGTTTCATTTCAAAATTGTAGCTGTTTTCTGAATGTTGTACTTGCGGATTTGATGCACTCATTACCGCCATCATATTTTTAGGAGTTTTAATATTGGCAGAATAAGTTATTCTTAAACCAGGTGTGTCTTGAATAGGAATCCAAGATCTTGTAAAAATTGATTGTCCTTGTGTATACATAAATGGAAACCTCTTACCCGCAGTTTGGTTTGGCATTAACCAATCTAGAGCTTCAGATTTGCTGGTTGTTTTGTAAAATATTGTTACACTTTTAGACTCCTTATATAATTGAATAGAAAATTTTGATCCTAAAAGTTCGTCAAAATTTCCAAATTCAAAATTCAAATGATCTCCTTGATGATCTTTAACACTATCAATTTCTAAATGTTTAGAGTCTAGTATTAATAAATCGGTATCTCTATCTTCATTAAAGTTGTGAGTAACTGAGCCTCTTAACAATTTATTTTCAAAATCTACTTCTAAATCTAAATGAGAATGTTTTATTGGCAATTCTTTATAATTTGATAATGTATGACTGTCCATAATTAAATGATTACTCACTTCTTTTTTAATATTCTCTTCAGAATAAGAACAACTTGACATTGTGTAAATCCCCAAAAAAACAAGTGTTGATAAATGATATTTCATAAAATATTTTTTTCAAAAGTAACATTTCATTTCTTCAAAAATTTAACTAATGAAAATTTGATAAAATTTACAGCTTAAAAAAATTGTTTAATTTCACAAGAGTTAAAAAAATAAAATATGACAACTATAGAAGCTTCCGAAAAACACCCAAAGGGATTAATGACCCTCTTCTTCTCTGAAATGTGGGAAAGATTTTGCTATTATGGAATGAGAACTTTACTGACTCTTTTTCTTGTAAAATCTTTAATGATGGGCGACAGTGAAGCCTCCTTAATTTATGGAGCTTATACTGGATTGGTATATGCAGCACCCATACTTGGAGGTAGAATGGCTGATAAGTATTTAGGTTATAGGTATGCAGTTATGTTGGGTGCAGTTTTAATGGCTATAGGTGAGTTTCTGATTCTAGGTAATAATGAAAACATGATGCTCATAGGTATGGGAGCATTGATTATTGGAAATGGGTATTTCAAAGCTAATATATCAACAATAGTGGGAAAGCTATATAAAGATAATGATCCTAGAAGAGATTCTGGATTCACCATATTTTACATTGGTATTAATATTGGAGCACTGCTTGCTACTACTGTAGTTGCCTATGTTGGTGAAACTTATGGATTTAGATATGGGTTTGGCTTGGCCGGAATAGGAATGTTATTAGGCTTGGTTATATTTTGGGTTGGAAGAAAAAACTATGCAGCTGCGCCTGGACTTGAAATTCATGAAGAAGGCAAGAAAAAAGTATTAGGTCCTATAAATATGGTTCAGTTAATAACAGTTGGATCACTTTTTTTAATTCCGCTATGTTATATATTAATTATGCAAAATGAGTTAATGGATTATATATTACTAACCCTATTTATTGGAATATCAGTAGTTTTAATCAGAGCAGGAAGTAGTGAAGATAAAAAGGAAAATGTTTCAATTTGGAAAGATAGAATGATAGCATTGATTATTTTTATGATTATAAATATTTCTTTTTGGGCTTGTTTTGAGCAAGCTGGAACATCTCTTACCCTTTTTGCAGATAGAAATGTAGATAGGATGATTTTTGGGTGGGAAATGCCTGCTAGTATGACTCAATTCTTTAATCCATTTTTTATAATTCTATTTGGATCTATCTTTTCTATAATGTGGGTCAAACTTTCTCAAATTGGTAAAAATCCAAGTATTCCTCTTAAATTTTGCTTTGGAATTGTACAATTAGCTTTAGGTTTTTTACTAACTAAACTTGGATTTCAATTTGTAAATGAAGCTTACCAAGTTCCCATATTAACACTTGTTTTCTTATATATGTTACATACTTCCGGAGAACTATTTCTTTCCCCTATTGGATTATCAATGGTTACTAAACTTTCACCAAAAAGTATGGCTGGAACAGCTATGGGAGCATGGTTTTTAAGTTTTGCTATTGCTAACTATGCAGGTGGTAAAATTGCTGCCATAACTGGTGGCCATGGCGGAGGTGAAGTTGTAAGTGCCGAAGCTGGTTTATTGCAATACTTAGATGTGTTTTCTACTATAGGCTATGTATTATTAGTTATTGCTGCAATCATTTTTTTGCTCAACAAACCTATTAAGAAATTAATGCACGGAGTAGAATAAATTAAAATATTTTACTTGGATTCATAATATTTTTGGGATCAAAAACTTTTTTGATATCTCTCATTAACTCAAGTTCTATATCATTAAAAGCTATGTCCATATAATTTTTTTGAACCCAGCCAATCCCATGTTCGCCCGAAATAGTTCCTCCTAATGAAACAGTTAAAGTAAATACCTCTCTAATAGCTTTAGGCAATTCTTTTTCCCATTGCAAATCAGACAAATCACCTTTAATAATATTAATATGTAAATTTCCATCTCCTGCATGACCATAACATATAGATTCAAAACCATATTTATCTCCTATTTTTTTAACACCAGATAACAAATCAGGTAATTTATATCTTGGAACTACCGTATCTTCTTCCTTATAAATGCTGTTAACTTTTACAGCCTCTCCTATTCTCCTACGTATAAACCAAAGCTGCTCTTTTTGTGCTTCATCTTCAGCAAAAAGTATGTTTTCATCACAATTATGTGTTGCTACAACATCTATAATTTTTTGAATTTCATCCATTAAATATTCTGGATTATTACCATCTACTTCAATAAGCAAAAGTGCATTAGTATCTTCAGACATTTCTAAATTTGCTTCTTCAATATACTTTACAGTGAAATCTACCGCTTTTCTGTCCATAAATTCCAAGGCTGATGGAATGACTCCAGCTTTAAAAATAGATGCAACTGCTGAACATGCATTAACAGCAGATGAAAAAGGAACTAATATTAATTTATTAAACTTAGGAAGAGGAATTAATTTTAAAGTGGCTTTTGTTACAATGCCTAAAGTTCCTTCACTCCCCACTAATAATTGAGTTAAATTATAACCAGTTGAGTTTTTCAAAGTATTGGCACCCGTATTTATAATTTCGCCATTTGGCAAAACCACTTCAAGGTTTAAAACAAAATCTTTAGTAACACCATATTTAACTGCTCTTGGTCCTCCACTATTTTCAGCAATATTTCCACCAATAAAACAACTTCCTCTGCTCGCAGGATCTGGGGCATAATACAACCCTTTTTTAGCTACTTCTTCTTGAAGTAATTGGGTAATTACACCTGGCTGAACATGAACTTGTAAATTATCTTCATCAATTTCTAAAATCTTATTAAATTTTTCCATAGAGATTCCTATTCCCCCGTGTATAGAAAGCGATCCACCACTCAACCCTGTTCTTGCTCCAATTGGAGTAACTGGGATATTATACTGGTTAGCCAATTTCATTATCTTGGAAACGTGTTCAACACTTCTTGGCTTGAGTAATATTTCTGGAGGAAAATTTAAATTTTCAGTTTCATCATGACCATAATGAGATAAACTTTCTGAATCTGTTAAAACACTTTCTTCTCCCAATAGTAGTAAAAATTCATCTAAAATAGGTTTTGATATTTTATTATATGTACTCATTTTATATATATTAAAAATACATAAAGCAGACCATTATCTGCTCTTTCAAATCAAACAAA
>NTKH01000001.1 GCA_002457645.1 Bacteroidetes bacterium MED-G20 | reverse complement strand
AAGTATTCTATAGATTCTGATGCTAATGGAACCTTAGTTTTTTCATTCGTTGGATATAAAACTCAAGAAATAGCAGTTGAAGGTAAAACTTCTTTAAATGTTACGATGTCTGAGGGTATTGTAATGGACGAAGTCGTTGTAACAGCTCTAGGTATCTCTAGAGACAAAAAGTCAATTGGATATTCGACTCAAACTGTAGATGGAGAAAGTTTAGCAGCACAAAAAGATGTTAACTTTATGAGTACACTTTCTGGACAAGTTGCAGGTGCTCAAATCAAAAATAGTGGGACTATGGGGGGATCTGCTAATGTTATCATTAGAGGATATACTTCAATATCAGGGAATAATCAACCATTATTTGTAGTTGACGGGATTCCAATTAGTAACGATATAACTAATACCTCTAATCAGCAGACAGGTAGAGGAGGATTTGACTATGGAAATGCTGCTATGGATATTAATCCTCAAGACATTGAAAATGTTTCTGTTTTGAAAGGGGCTGCAGCTTCGGCTTTGTATGGGGCAAGAGCAGCAAATGGGGTAGTTTTAATTACAACAAAAAAAGGCTCAAAAAAGAAAGGTATAGGGGTTTCGGTTTCTCATAATACAACTATTGGTATGATTAACAAAAACACCATGCCTACTTATCAGAACGAATACGGAGCAGGATATGGTCAATATTATGGTCCTGATACTGCATTTAATGGCGCAATTGTAAATGGTTATGTAGAAGAAATTGATCTAGATGGTGATGGAGTTGCTGATGCACTTGCTACACCTATGGGAGATGATGCTTCATATGGATTAGCATTTGATCAAATTGACAATCTCTTAACTTGGGAATCAGTTCACCCTGAACTGCCAACTTATCTACAGGCTCAGCCATATCAAGCTTCTGCAAATGACCCAACTACATTCTACGAAACATCTGTCATGACTACAAACTCTGTAGCTATAGATGGTTCTAGCGATAATGGTAGTTATAGATTTTCTGTTACTGATATGTTTAATAAAGGAATTTTACCCAACAGTAATTTAAGAAGAAATAATGCTTCGTTAAATGTTAGTTATGACATAAGTGATAAGTTGAAGTTTAGCTCTTCCATGCAATATGTAAGAAATGAAGGTATGGGCAGATTTGGTACGGGATATGATAATAGAAATGTCAACCAGTGCTTTAGACAGTGGTATGATGTGAGTGTAGATATGCAAGCGCAAAAGGAAGCTTATGAACTTAATAATAACAATCTTTCTTGGAATGCTTACGGATTTGCTTACTCTAGCGACCCTAACAAAAGAGATAAGCCGCATTACTTTGACAATCCATATTATATGAGAAATCAGAATTTTTCAACAGACTCAAGAGATCGATTTATTGGAAATGTAGTTTTAAATTACGAAATCAATGATGTTTTTAATGTAATGGGAAGAATTACTAATGACAATTTTTCTGAGTTAAGAGAAGAACGAATTGGATTCCAATCTGTTGATGTTCCATCTTACAGAAAATATACAAAATCTTATTACGAAAGAAATTATGATTTATTTTTAAACTTCGACAAAGACTTAAGTGAGAAATTAAATCTTTTTGGAATGGTTGGAACCAATATAAGAAGATCATCTGAAGTGGTAACTGACGGATCAACAAATGGAGGATTAGTGGTACCTGGTGTTTATTCGTTTAGTAATAGTGTTAATACACCTGAAGCTGCCTCTGAATTTGATGGACAAAGAGCAGTAGACGGATATTTAGGAAGAGCTACATTAGGATATGATAGATTTTTATATTTAGATTTATCTGGAAGATATGATATCAGTTCTACTTTACCTTCTGATAATAATTCATTTTTCTATCCTGCTGCTACAGCAAGTTTAATTTGGACAGAATTAGCTGAGATAAGTGGATGGGATTATGGAAAACTTAGATTAAATTATGCTCAAGTGGGTAATGATGCTCCGATGCAAAGTTTACAAAATGTGTATTCAATCGGAACTCCATTTGCAGGGACCACGATAGCAAGTGCTCCAAATACAGGATTAAATAGTAATTTGAGCCCCGAGAATACAACAAGTCTTGAATTAGGGCTTGAAAATAAGTTTTTTAATAACAAACTTGGTTTAGATTTAACATTCTATGACGCAACTACTGATAACCAAATATTGGCTATCAGATCTTCTTCTGCTTCAGGTACTTATTTCCAGTATGTTAATGCTGGAAGTATCAACAACAGAGGAATTGAAATTCAAGCTTATGCTGATATTGTGAAATCAGGAGATTTCACATGGAATGCAAGATTAAATTGGGCTCGAAATATTAATGAAGTTAAGTCTCTAAGAGATGGTGTTGATAATTATGTTCTTGCATCTGTACAAGGTGGAATTACAGTTAATGCAACTGTAGGAGAATCCTATGGAGCTATAAAAGGAACAAATTATGTATATAATGACGATGGAGACAAAATAGTTGTCCCACATGGAGATTATGGAGCTAATGACAACGATGGAGATGGTGTATATGATGAATTTCCTTACGGTGTCGGCTATGCTAAAACAGCCCTTCCAGAAGTAGTAGGAAATATTCTTCCAGACTGGACAGGTGGCCTTACAAACACCTTCACTTATAAAAACCTAACCATGAGTGCTCTCGTAGATATGCAGTGGGGAGGTAGTTTCTTTTCATTAGATACTTGGTATGGATATGGTACTGGTGTTTATGATCTAACCGCTGGAACTAATGAAGATGGTAACCCTGTAAGAGACCCAATAGCAGATGGTGGAGGTATTGAAATTACAGGTGTAACTGCAGTTTATAATGATGATGGCAGCATAAATACTTCTGCTTCAACTCAAGCGAATACAGTTAATGGCTACATGGGACATTACAACAATGCTGTAGCTTGGAGACACGCTCCAAACGCCATGCATGTTTATGATGCGACTTATATTAAATTAAGACAGGTTTCTCTTTCTTATTCACTTCCTAAAGACAAATTACCAAAAGGTATACAGGGTCTCGATGTGGGGTTAATGGGAAGAAATTTAGCTATCTTATTTAAAAAATCACCTCATACCGACCCAGAAGCTGGTTTGAGTGCTGGAAATATTCAAGGAAATCAATCCGGAGCTTACCCTGCTGTAAGACAAATCGGATTTAATCTAAATTTAAAATTTTAAGAAAATGAAAACAATTATAAAATATAGCTTAGTATCACTCTTATTTTTATCGTTAAGTTGTACAAAAGACATTGAAAAATTTAATGAAAATGATAAGGCACCAACATCAGTTCCAGCTAATGCATTATTTGCTAATGCAACGGTTGAGTTGATGGACTATTTGTCTAGTTGTAACGTTAATGTAAATACGTTTAGGTTGTGGTCACAACATTGGACTCAGACAACTTATACAGATGAGTCTAATTACCAACTAACCGAAAGAAATATTAATGGTGAGGTATTTGACAGAATTTATGCTAGAGTGCTGAGAGACGTCAGCGAATCTAGAGCACAAGTAAATGCAAGTACAAATTCTGATGAGATAAAAAATACTCAATCAGCTGTTTTAGATGTAATAGAAGTTTTTGCCTACTCTATATTAGTGGACATATTTAATGATGTTCCTTATACGGAAGCAATTGGTGGAGTAGCTAATTTAACACCTGCCTATGACGATGCGCAGACAATTTATTTAGATTTAGCTACTAAATTGAATGCTGCAATTACAACACTAAACACAAATACAGATATGGGAGATTTTGCTGGGTCAGATCTAATTTATGCAGGGAGCACTTCTCATTGGACAATGCTAGCTAACTCTCTTAAATTAAGAATGGGAATGAGAATGGCAGATGTTGCTGGTAGTGGAAGTCAAGCCATGGTTGAAGCAGCTGCATCCGGTGTTTTTGCTTCTAATGCCGATCATGCATACATAATGTATCAATCTTCTACACCAAATACCAATCCTTTGTGGGAAGATTTAGTACAGAGTGGAAGAACTGATTTTGTTGCTTCAAGGACATTAGGAGATGTTATGAACAATACTAATGATCCAAGAAGAGCCATGTTTTTTAGAAACCTAGATTCAACAGGTTCAATTATTGGTAATCCTCATGGGGCAGGTGGAGCCTATCCAGATCATTCTCAGCCAGGTAACATGTTAGAAGATCCAACACATCCTGGAATTTTGCTTTCTTATGCTGAAGTATGCTTTCACTTAGCAGATGCTGCCAATAGAGGTTGGAATGTAGGTGGTGACGCAGCTACTCATTATGGAAATGGTGTTACTGCTTCAATACTACAGTGGGGAGGAGATCAAGCTGCAGCAGTTGCTTACCTATTAGAACCAGACGTAGCTTGGGATGCATCAATGGCTGATCAGAGAATAGGAACCCAGAAGTGGATTGCCATGTTTGATCAAGGAATTGAAGCATGGTGTACATGGAAAATGTATGATCATCCAACTATGAGTAACGCGGCAGCAGCTGGAACTACACCACCTACGAGATACATCTACAGTGTGGATGAAACTCAAACTAATGGTCCAAATGTTTCTCAAGCTAATGGTGGAGTTGCTGATGATGGGTTCAATAAAGTATTTTGGGATGTCAATTAAAATTTATTGGTATTTTTAAAAATATAAAAGCCCCAATTGGGGCTTTTTTTATGATTTATTTTTAAGAACAAATCTAATAGTTGCTCTGCTTCTTTGCTGAATTAAAACCTGTTTAGATTTTAAAAATTCTGGAACATCTAGACTGTCATAATGCCTTATGGTTAGAAGATCTACCTTTTCATTATATTTTACTTTATAATTTTTTTGCAGATCAGATATTAGGCCAGTTAATTTAAATGGACTAATTATCCCACAAACTGAAAAACTTAAAGCCGAGTTTTGCATAAGGTGAACTCGATAGCCTGAAGAGTAAAAGATTGAAAAAATTTCGCTGATATGTTCTTCAAAAATAAATGAATAATCTTTTGTAGTGATAGATAATAGAAATTGATCTGGTTTATATATTATTGAAGGGACTTCTCTATCATTTAAACCATTCTCACTTATTAAACTACCCATATTAGATGGGGCTAGAAAAGATTTTAATCGAAGGTTAATATTTTTATTTTGAAGAGGCTTTACGGTGTTAGGATGAATTACCGAAGCACCTAAATAAGAAAGTTCAATGGCTTCCTTGTATGAAATATTTTTAAGAATTTTTGTATTGTTAAACCATTTTGGATCTGCATTTAAAAGCCCATCTACATCTTTCCAAATTACCAACTCATGGACACTTAAACAAGACGCTAAAATTGAAGCTGTAAAATCACTACCCTCTCTACCTAACGTAGTGGTAAGCCCATCAGAATTAGAACCAATAAACCCCTGACTTACATGTAGTTTTTTTGTATTAATAGTTTGATTTACAAGCTCACTTGTCTTTAGCCAATCTACTTTTGATTCAATATAGTTATTATTAGTTTTTATTATTCTTCTAGCATCAACCCATTTATTTGATAGACTTTGACCATTCAAATAGGCAGAAATAATACTTGTTGACCAAAGTTCTCCATAAGAAACAATTTTAGAATAACTTAAGTTATTATCATCTTTAAAATCATTTTCTAAAAACTCTTTAAGCTCATTGCTAAAAGAGTCAAATATTTTCAAAAACTCCTCATCTTCATTAAGAGAGAGGCTATTTATTATTTCATTATGAAAATCAATACAATTATTTGTTTTTTTAATAGCAGTGTTTATATTACCGACAGTATAATTCTTCCAAACATTTTCTAATTGGTTAGTTGTTTTATCTATTGCAGAAACAATAATTACAGATAAGCCCTCTTTATTTGAGGACACTATTTCTTTGAGATTTATTATTGCATCAGAATTTTTTACTGATGCTCCACCAAATTTGAATATTTTTATCAATTTATACTATTAATAATATATTAAAGCTAATATATAATGTGATTAAAAAAAATTATAAAATAAATCACATTGTATATAATAAATTGTTTGTAGGTAATATTCGTTTTAAGAAAAACAAAAAGTTGAAGAACTTAGTTGGCAGTTAAATGATCATTTGTCTGATATCATCTTTATCATTTAAATAGCTACTATAAAAACCATGAATTTTCATTTTTTTTAGTAAATTCTCCAAATCCTTTTCATCAACACATTCAATTCCGACTACAGCAACTCCTTTCTCTTTGAAATTTTTTTTAGTGTATTCGAAATGAGTAATATCGTCATTTGGGCCTAATATTTCTGAAACAAATTCTTTCAAAGCTCCAGCCCTTTGAGGAAGTTTAATCAAAAAATAATGTTTTAAATTACTGTAAAGCAATGCTTTTTCTTTGATCTCAGACATTCTAGATATATCATTATTGCTTCCACACAATAAGCATACAATATTTTTATTTTTGAACTTTTCTTTATAGAGTTCTAAGCCCGAGATACTAAGGGCTCCGGCAGGCTCTACTACAATGGCATCTTTATTATACATCTCGAGAATAGTTTGACAAATTTTGCCTTCTGGAACTAATAAAATCTCATCAAGATATTTTTGACAAATTTTGAAGGCAATTTCCCCAACTTTTTTAACGGCCGCACCATCTACAAATGGATCTATTTTTTTAAGAACTTCAATCTTACCTTTTTCTAGTGATTCTTTCATCGAGGGAGCACCTTTTGGTTCAACTCCTATTATTTTAGTTTTGGGTGAAAGTTCCTTAAAAACACTTAAAATTCCTGAAATTAATCCGCCCCCCCCGATGGGAACTATTATGTAGTCAATTGGTTGTTTTTTTTGTGATAATATTTCTAATGCTAGTGTTGCCTGACCTTCAATAACAGAGACATCGTCGAATGGATGAATGAATTCCATTTTATTAAAATCACAGAATTTTTTGGCTGAAATATAAGTATCGTCATAGGTATCCCCTTCTAGAACAATCTTTATGTAATCTCCACCAAACATTTTGACCTGTTCAATTTTTTGCTTAGGGGTAATTGTGGGCATAAATACGGTACCTTTTATCTTCAGTTCCATGCAAGACTTGGCAAAACCTTGTGCATGATTTCCAGCACTTGAGCATACAACGCCCTTTTTTCTTTCAGTATTTTTTAAAGAATATATTTTATTAAAAGCGCCTCTGATTTTAAACGATCTAACTTCTTGTAAATCCTCTCTTTTTAACCATACAGAACAGTTATTAGAATCACTTAGTCTGCCATTAAATTGGAGAGGTGTTTTTTTTACAATAGTATTTAGTAGATTACTTGCAATTTTGATATTATTAATATCAATTAATTGATTTCCCACTAAATAATTCTTTTCATATTAGTCATAGAATTTCTCAATTCTTTTCCGATGATTTCTACAGGATGTGTTCTAATGGATTCATTAATTTTAATAAGTTCTTGATTGTTTATTACAGAAGAAAAATTGTAAGAATTTCCAATATGTCTAGAAGTTATTTTCTTAAAAAATTTCGTTAGTAATGGTTTACAGGCGTGATCAAATAGATAACACCCATATTCAGCTGTATCTGAAATAATTCTGTTCATTTCAAATAGCTTTTTTCTTGCTATAGTATTTGCAATAAGTGGAGTTTCGTGCAGTGATTCGTAATAAGCAGAAGCATCTTTAATCCCTGCATCTGTCATAGTTTCAAATGCTAGTTCAACTCCTGCTTTCACAAAAGAAACCAATAATAGCCCATGATCAAAGTATTCTTGTTCACTTATTTCTTTTGAAGTTGCAGTTGATTTTTCAAATGCAGTTTCAGAAGTTTCTGCTCTCCACTTCAATAAGTTTTCATCTTCATTTTCCCAGTCTTTCATCATGGTTTTAGAAAAATCTCCTGATAGGATCTCGTCCATATGCTTATGAAATAAAGGCCTCATAATGATTTTAAGCTCTTGAGCAAGGTGATGTGCTTCTATTTTTGCAGGATTTGAAAGCCTATCCATCATATTAGTTATGCCACCATGTTTAAGGGCTTCAGTAATAGTTTCCCAGCCATATTGAATAAGTTTAGATGCATAAGAATTACCAATACCTAGCTCAATCATTTTATTAAAGCATAAAATAGACCCAGTTTGTAAAACTCCACAAAGAATTGTTTGTTCTCCCATTAAATCTGACTTAACTTCTGCAATGAAAGAAGATTCTAATACCCCAGCTTTATCTCCTCCAGTAGCAACAGCATAAGCTTTTGCATAATCTAAACCTTTTGAAAATGGGTCATTTTTGGAATGTACAGCAATTAAAGTAGGAACACCAAAACCCCTTTTAAACTCTTCTCTAACTTCGGTACCAGGACACTTAGGAGCCACCATAATAACAGTTATATCCTTTCTTATTTCCATCCCTTCCTCAACAATATTAAATCCGTGTGAATAAGAGAAAACAGCATTTTTTTTCATCAAAGGGATAACACTCTTAACCACTGAGGAATGGTTTTTATCTGGTGTAAGATTGATTACTAAATCTGCATTAGGAATCATTTCGTTATAATCACCAACTAAAAAATTATTTTTAGTTGCGTTCTGGTAAGATGTTCTTTCTTCTTGAATTGCAGATATTCTTAATGCATATGAAATATTAAGTCCTGAATCTCTCATATTAAGACCCTGATTAAGCCCTTGTGCACCACAGCCAACAATGACAATTTTTTTATCCAATAAGATTTTGGTGCCATTAATAAATTCCGACTTGTCCATAAACCTACACTTACCTAATTCTACTTGTTGTGCTCTTATGGATAACGAATTAAAGTAATTTTTCATTTAATTTTTTTTAAGTATTTCAGAAATTTTCAAAGGTTCCTTTGTTACCGATATTCTACCAGATCTTACAAATTGTAGTAGGCCATAAGGTGCTAGTTCATTATAAAGTTCTTCTGTTTCTTCTCTAAAACCAGTCTTTTCAATAACAAAAAACTCAGGAGAAACTGTAACGATTTTGGCATGACTATTTTTAATTATATTTTGTATGTGCCTCTCTTCAAAAAGCGATTTAGATTTAACCTTATAAAGAGCAGATTCCTGAAAAATTGTTTCTTGATCTGTATGATAAAAAGCTGCAATCACTTCAATCTGTTTTTCTATTTGAGTAATTACTTTTTTTATGAGTAACTCATGTACAGTTACCACAATAACAAACCTGTATATATCATTAATTTCAGATGGAG
The DNA here is from genome assembly GCA_002457645.1 of Bacteroidetes bacterium MED-G20. Taxonomy (GTDB): domain Bacteria; phylum Bacteroidota; class Bacteroidia; order Flavobacteriales_D; family Parvicellaceae; genus MED-G20. The sequence goes on along the minus strand of NTKH01000001.1, from coordinate 47,451 downwards.
AACTGTTTACACTGTCAATGCTAATATGTCTTTTTAAAAAGATTGATGAAATTCTATTTAATAATCCAATGTTGTTTTCAGCATAAATTGAAACAGTATATTTATTTTTCTTTTCCATCTAGTTAAGTCTTATATTAGAAACTGATTCTCCAGTTGGGATCATCGGGAATACATTTTCTTCTTTTTCTACCATAACTTCTAAAAAATAAGGCTTAGTAGAGTCTTTCATCTTTTGAATGCTATGCTTTAAATCTTTTCTTTCTGAAACTCTATCAGCATCTATAGAATATCCTTTAGCAATGGTCACAAAATCTGGATTAACCATTTCAGTTGATGCGTATCTTTTATCAAAAAATAATTGTTGCCATTGCCTGACCATTCCTAAAAATTCATTATTTAATACTACAATTTTCACTGCAACCCCAGTTTGAAAAATTGTTCCTAACTCTTGAATTGTCATTTGAAACCCACCATCACCAATAATTGCTATTACCTCTCTTTCAGGTGCGCCCATCTTTGCCCCGATGGCTGCCGGTAACGCAAAACCCATAGTTCCAAGTCCTCCAGAAGTTATATTAGATTTCGAGGTATTAAATTTTGAATATCTACAAGCTACCATTTGATGTTGCCCAACATCTGTTACAATAATCGCATCCCCTTTTGTTGCATTATTAATTTCGTTAATGACTTCTCCCATGGTGATTTTTTCTTTTTTAGGGTATAAATCTTTTTGGATTACTTTTTCATATTCAATAGCATTTAACTCTTTGAATTTTTCAATCCAATTGTGGTGTGTTTTTTTCACTATTTTCTCACTTAAAAGAGGGAGAGTTGCTTTAATATTCCCTAAAATAGGGATATCAGCAATTACGTTTTTATTTATTTCCGAACGATCTATTTCTAAATGAATGACTTTAGCTTGCTTAGCATAATGATTGAGATTTCCTGTAACACGATCATCAAATCTCATCCCTATCGCAATTAATAAATCACATTCATTGGTAAGTACATTGGGACCATAATTACCATGCATCCCAACCATCCCAACATTTAAAGGATGATCAGTTTCTAAAGCTGAAAGCCCAAGAATGGTCCATGCGCTAGGTATTCCAGATTTCTCAATGAATTTTTTAAAGTCATCTTCGGCATGAGCTAAAATTACCCCTTGACCAAAGACTATAAAAGGTTTTTTCGAAGAATTAATGAGTGCAGCAGCCTTAGAGATTAGATTTTTTTCTGGAACAGGCTCAGGGATATAGCTTCTTAATTTTTGATGTTTTAAATATTTATAATCCATTAATTCAAATTGAGCATCTTTAGTTATATCAATAAGGACAGGCCCTGGCCGACCAGATTTTGCAATGTAAAAAGCTTTGGCTAATATTTCAGGAATTTCTGAGGCTTTAGTTATTTGATAATTCCATTTAGTTATAGGAGTTGAAATACCAATGATATCTGTTTCTTGAAAAGCATCAGAACCAAGTAAATGTGAAGCAACTTGCCCTGTTAAACATATAAGAGGCGTAGAGTCGATTTGAGCATCTGCTATTCCTGTAACTAGATTAGTTGCTCCTGGTCCAGAGGTTGCAATAGCTATCCCCACCTTTCCTGAAGATCTTGCATATCCTTGTGCTGCGTGCGTAGCACCCTGTTCATGCCTAACTAAAACATGATTTATTTGGTCTTGATAATTATATAATGAATCATAAACTGGCATTATAGCTCCTCCAGGGTACCCATAAATAGTGTCAACTCCTTCTTGAATTAAACACTTTATTATTGCTTCAGATCCTTGAACTTTCATTATTTAAAATTTATCTGTAATACAACCTAAAGATGCTGAAGTAACACAGTTGGCATATTTGAATAAGCTGCCACTTTTTACTTTTAAATTAGGTGCTTTCCAATTTAATTTTCTTTTATTTATTTCTTGCTTACTAATATCTAAAGTGATAGAATTTTTTTCTGCATCTATTGAAATGTAGTCTCCGTTTTTAATCAGAGCAATTAATCCTCCTAACTGAGCCTCTGGTGAGATATGACCTACTACAAATCCGTGAGTTCCACCTGAGAATCTTCCATCAGTTATTAAAGCAATATCTTTCCCTAATCCTGCTCCAATTATTGCAGCAGTGGGCTTTAGCATTTCTGGCATTCCAGGCCCCCCTTTTGGCCCTTCATATCTTATTACAACGACTTCTCCTTTTTTAACTTCTCCATTTTGAATTCCTAAATTTGCTTCTTGCTCACTGTCAAATACTTTTGCTCTTCCTTTGAATGCTAACCCTTCTTTCCCTGTTATTTTTGCTACTGAACCCTCAGGTGCAAGGTTGCCTTTTAAAATTCTTATATGTCCACTTTTTTTAATAGGCTGACTAATAGGCTTTATAATTTGCTGATTTTCATCAATCATTTCCATCTCTTCTAAATTTTCGCTTAAAGTTTTACCAGTTATAGTAAGACAATTACCATCCATTAGTTTTTCATTAATTAAATACTTAATAACAGCACTTGTCCCGCCAATTTTATGTAAGTCCTCCATCAAGTATTTGCCGCTAGGCTTAAGATCTGCAAGATATGGGGTGTCATCACTAATTCTTTGAAAATCATCGAGATTAAAATTTATTTTAGCAGTGTGAGCAATGGCTAAAAGGTGTAAAACAGCATTTGTAGAACCACCTAAAGCAGTTATGAGAACCATAGCATTTTCAAAAGATTTTTTTGATATAATATCTAGTGGTTTTAAATCATTACTAATTAGGTTTTTGATGGCTAACCCAATTCTGATAACATCATTATTTTTTTGTTTTGAAACTGCAGGAATGGAAGAATTATTGGGCAAACAGAATCCCATTGCCTCAATTGCAGAAGCCATCGTGTTTGCTGTATACATTCCCCCGCAGGCACCTGCACCAGGGCAAGCTTTTTTAATAATACACTGAAATTCTTCCTCATCTATCTTCCCTGAAACTTTTTCTCCCCATGCTTCGAATGCAGAAACGACATCTAATTTTCTATTTTTATGAATTCCTGACGCAATGGTCCCTCCATAACAGAGAATGCTAGGGCGATTTAACCTTAACATGGCCATCAATGCTCCTGGCATGTTCTTATCACATCCTACAACTGTTACTAGACCATCATAGCTCATGCCCCCCACTACTGTTTCCATGGAATCTGCAATAATCTCTCTGGAAGGTAATGAATATCTCATTCCTTTTGTTCCCATTGAGATGCCATCACTCACTCCAATAGTATTGAAAATTAGCCCAGTGAGACTATTTTTATTTATGGATTCTTTTATTTCTTGAGAAAGTTTATTAAGATGCATATTACATGGATTCCCTTCATAACCTGTACTTCCTATTCCAATAAAAGGTTGATCCAACTCTTTATCATTTAAACCAACTGCGTGTAACATGGCTTTGGCCGCAGGCTGAGAAGGATTACTAGAGACAATGTGACTGTATTTTTTCATGAAATCTGATAATTATTTTCATGACTCATAATTGCTCTACCAGATGGGTCATTTTTTCCAAGAAATGATACATCCCATTTTAATGCTTCTTCGCTACTACACGCAACTGAAGGTTCTGATGGGACAGAATAAGCAGCAGCATCAGAATGAAAAAAAGAATGAAATATATTTCTGTAATAGTATTCTTCTTTTGAAAGTGGAGGATTTATAGGAAATTTATATTTTGATTCATTATATAAATCATCACTTACTTCCTTATTTACAACCTCTTTAAGTTTATCAATCCAACTATAACCAACACCATCAGAGAACTGTTCTTTTTGTCTCCATGCAATTTCTTCAGGAAGAATGTCTTCGAATGCCTTTCTTAAAATCCATTTTTCCATTTTGTCACTTGATGACATTTTATCAATTGGATTTATGGACATGGCAATATCGACAAAATCTTTATCCAAAAAAGGAACTCTTCCTTCAATTCCCCAAGCGGCAAGAGATTTATTAGCTCTTAAACAATCGTATTGATGAAGTTTTTTTAATTTTCTTACTGTTTCTTTATGAAATTCTTCAGGGTTAGGAGCCTTATGAAAATATAAATAACCACCGAATATTTCATCAGCTCCTTCGCCAGAAATCACCATTTTAATTCCCATAGACTTAATAACTCTTGCCATTAAGTACATAGGAGTTGAGGCTCTTATAGTGGTGACATCATAAGTTTCTAAATGATAGATAACATCCTTAATTGCATCTAATCCTTCTTGGACAGTGAAAATAATTTCGTGGTGAACAGTACCAATAAAATCAGCTGCTTTTTTAGCAGCTTTTAAATCAGGAGAATTTTCAAGACCAACAGCAAATGAATGAAGTGTTGGCCACCATGCATTTTTTTCATCGTTACTTTCAACACGTTTTTGACAATAAACTTTAGCGATTGCAGAAGTTATGGAGGAATCTAGGCCACCAGAAAGTAATACTCCATAAGGGACATCAGACATTAGTTGTCTTTTAACTGCTTTGAATAAACTTTCTTTTAATAAAGTTAAATTAGTAGTATTATCTTTTATATTTTCAAATTTTTCCCAACTTCTTTTATACCATTTTTTTAGAGAATTATTTTCGTTTGTTAAATAATGCCCGGGGGGAAATAATTCAATTTTACTGCAGAATCCCTCAAGTGCTTTAAGTTCAGAAGCGATAAAAAAGTTTTTATTCCTATCCCAACCCATATAAAGAGGAATAATCCCAAGATGATCTCTAGCTATTAAGTAAAAATCTTTTTTTTCATCATAGAGCACAAAAGAGAATATTCCATTTAAATCATCTAGAAAATCACATCCTTTTTCTTGGTATAATGCTAAAATAACCTCACAATCTGATCGCGTAGAAAAGTGATAATCATTTTTTAGACTTAACTTAATTTCATTATGATTATAAATTTCTCCGTTAGCAGCAAGAATGAGGTCTTTATTTATTGAATAAAGAGGTTGTTTACCAGATTCAGGATCAACAATTGAAAGCCTTTCGTGAGATAAAATTGCTTTTTTAGAAGAATATATTCCTGTCCAGTCAGGACCTCTATGTCTTATTTTTCTAGACATTTCTAAAACCTGAATTCTGATTTTTTCAGAATCTTTAAATTCAAAAGCCGCTACAATTCCACACATAGTTTTTAGTTATATAATTCGCCATGTTGTGAAGCATCAAGACCTCTTTCTTCTTGATCTTCACGCACTCTGAGGGGTAGAACTGAGTCAACAATTTTTAATAATAAATAACTCATGAAAAGAGTAAATACAATAGTAATTAAGATGGTTATCAAATGGTATAAAAATACACTTGAATCTCCATAAATTAGACCTACATTACTAGCAAATACAGCAGTTAAAATCATTCCTACAATACCTCCAACTCCGTGTGAAGGAAAAACATCTAACGTATCATCAATGTTTGATTTTTTTGTTATTCCAATCGCAATATTACTAATTATTGAAGCTATAAAACCTATGAAAGCACTTTGGCCAAGAGTAACAAATCCTGCTGCTGGAGTAATTGCAACCAAGCCGACTATAGCCCCAATACATGCACCAAGAGCAGTCATTTTTTTATTGGTGAATCGGTCATAAAATATCCACGTAATCATACTAGTGGCAGATGCCAAATTAGTATTAGCAAATGCTATTGCAGCATCCAAGTTTGCACCAAGGGCCGAACCGGAATTGAATCCAAACCAACCAAACCACAAGAGACCAGTACCTAGGATTACAAATGGGATATTTGCTGGCTTTTCTTCTATTTTTTTTCTTTTACCTAAAAATATTGCTCCTGACAAAGCTGCCAATCCAGCAGACATATGAACCACAGTTCCACCTGCAAAATCTAATACTCCCCATTTTCTAAAAATTCCATCTGGATGCCATGTCATATGAGCAAGTGGAGAATATATAAAAATAGTGAACAACAACATAAATAAAATATAGCTTCTAAAACGAATTCTTTCGGCAAAGCTTCCAGAAATAATAGCGGGAGTAATTATTGCAAATTTCAACTGAAAAAAAGCAAATAATAGAAATGGTATAGTTGACCCAAAATCAGGATGAGGAGCTAGAGTGACATTTTGAAAATTAAAATAGGTAAGCGGGCTTCCTATTATGCCATAGAAACTATCTCCGAAAGCTAAACTGAAACCAATAAGTACCCAAACTATACTTATAACTCCAAGGGCTACAAAACTTTGAAGCATGGTAGAAATAATATTTTTAATATTTACCATTCCTCCATAAAAAAAAGCAAGTCCTGGAGTCATGAGTAAAACAAAGGCACATGAAACTATCATCCATGCAGTATCTCCACTATCTATGGAAACTTCTTTGCCTTGATCTATTGAATAGGAATCATTTCCAAAAAGTAGAATAAGAACGACTACAAATAGAAAGATAAAATTTAGTTTACTTCCAAAATTTTTCAAATCTTATTTTTTAACTATGTGGTAACCTTTTTCGTTAATGAATGATATGAAATCAAGATAATTGGAAGAATTAATTTTGTCATTGGAAGAATTAAAAAACTCATTGAAAAGTTCTTGAGAACTGTCTTTTTTCTTTAATTCAGGAACAACATAAAAAGTATCTTTTGTTTGTCTTATCTCATTAAGAGTTCTTTTTTTAGGAGGAATCATATATAGATAGTTTATAAATTAAAAAAAAAGATAGTGTATTTACCACACGAAGACAAATGTTTTATATTTTTTTTAAAATTTATAATTTGGATATGACATCCTTTGTTGAATAGTAAATGTTATTAGTATTTTTGAAACTTTATAATGAAAAAAATTAACGTTGGAGAATTTATAGTTGAGTCTCAGAATAACTTTCCTGGATCTAGAGGAGAACTTTCTAAAATACTCAGTCATCAAATTAATAAAGCTGGTCTAGCCAAAGAAATTTTAGGTACATATGGAAGAGAAAATAGTTAAGGATAAGAGCAAAAGAAATTTAATTAAAGGTGGAATTTACATGTATCCTTCAACTATGAACAATCCAAATGGAAAATTGAGACTAACTTATGAATGTGCACTTTTAGCTTTTTTGATAGAATAGGGTGGTGGTAGAGCAATTTCAGAACAACAGAGATTAATGGATAATTCCCCAAATGAACTTCATCAAAGAGTCCCTTTTTTTCGTTGGATCTAAAAAAATGATTAATCAATTAGAAGAAATTTTAATAAGTGAGTAAGATTGAAATAAAAACAAGGTTATCCTCATCCAACACTTTTTCAAAAATCATCAAATCTTGGTCTGATGAAAAAGGAATATCATTAAAAAATATTTCAGGGTCTTACATCTCTTTTTTAAGCTACAGTATCATTCAAGAAAAAAATGGAAATCATTTATTTATTTTATCTAATAAAGAGCAAGCGCTTTATTTTTTTAATGATTTAGAAAATTTATTTGAAAATGAGAGAGGAGTAACTTTACTTTTTTATCCTGCTTCTTACAGACGACCATATCAGATTATGGACTCTGACCCTACCAGTATTTTACAAAGAACTGAAGTCATTGATTCCTTAGACAAGCATAGAAAAACACTTATGGTTATTACTTATCCTGAAGCAATAATTGAAAAAGTAATAACCAAAAGTAATCTCCAGAAAAATATAATTTCTATTGCAGTAGGAGAGGACTTAGAATTAGATTTAATTAATGAGTTACTTATAGAATTAGATTTTGAAAAAGTAGACTATGTTTATCAGCCTGGTCAGTTTGCTGTAAGAGGAGGAATTGTAGATGTTTTTTCTTATAATAACGAATTTCCATATAGAATCGAGCTTTTTGGAGATGAAATAGAATCAATAAGAGAGTTTGACCCTATCAATCAACTTTCTAAAACTACCTTAAATAAAATAAAAATTGTTCCCAATATTAATAATTCTAAATTGACCTTAAATAAAGTATCTTTTTTTGACCATTTTCCAAAAAACACCATTATTTGGGGCAAGGATTTGGAGATTGCCCAAAAAAGAATGGAACAAGGGTTTGAAATTTCCAATAAAGTGTTTGATAAAATAAGTGATAAAAGTACCGTTTCTCACCCTGTTGAAATGTATTTATCTCCACAAGAATTTATCTCCAAAATAAAAAAGTACCCTACTATAGAATGGAACAGAATTATAGACTCAAAAGAAAAAATTAAAATAGATGGTAATACACTAGATCAGCCAAAATTCAATAAAAACTTTGATTTATTAGTAACTAAGTTAGAAGAATGGAAAAACAATGGTTATTCAATATTTATATGTTCTGATCAAGATTCTCAGCTAAATAGATTAAGGACTATATTTATAGAACTCGAAAAAGATGCTATATGTAGTTTTGTACCAATTGGGATACACCAAGGATTTGTTGATCACAACGAAAAGTTAGTAGTATTTACAGATCATCAAATATTTGAAAGATATCATAGATTTAATTCAAGAAAGAGTATTGCAAAATCTAAAGAAACTTTTACGCTTAAAGAAATATATGACCTACAAAAAGGAGATTTTGTAGTACACATTGATTATGGGATAGGGGAGTTTTCTGGATTAGAAAAAATAGATGCTCAGGGTAGAGAACAAGAAGCTATAAGACTAATATATAAGGGCGGTGATATTCTTTATGTAAGTATTCATTCCCTTCACAGAATTAGTAAATTTTCTGGCAAAGATGGCACCAAACCTAACTTAAATAAATTAGGATCTCCAGCATGGTCTTTAGCAAAACAAAAAGCAAAGAAAAGAATCAAAGAAGTAGCTTTTGATTTAATTCAACTTTATGCTAAAAGAAAAGTTCAGAAGGGATTTGAATTTCAGCCAGACACTTATCTTCAAAATGAATTGGAAGCTTCTTTTATATATGAAGATACGCCAGATCAATTATCTTCTACTGAGGCAGTTAAGTTAGATATGGAACAGCCAACGCCAATGGATAGACTCGTATGTGGTGATGTTGGTTTTGGGAAAACTGAGGTTGCTATCAGAGCCGCTTTTAAAGCAGTTGCAGATAGTAAACAAGTAGCAATTCTTGTTCCAACAACAGTCTTAGCTTTTCAACATTATAAAACCTTTTCAGAAAGATTAAAAGAATTTCCTTGTTCAGTAGATTATATTAACAGATTTAAGACATCAAAAAGTATAAAAGCAACTTTAGAAAAAGTTAAATCTGGTAAAATTGATGTTTTAATAGGAACTCACAGGTTAATTAGTAAAGATGTAAAGTTTAAAGATTTAGGATTACTAATAATAGATGAGGAACAAAAATTTGGTGTTGGAGTAAAAGAGCAATTAAAAAATATGAAGGTTAATGTTGACACATTAACGCTAACAGCCACTCCAATTCCAAGAACATTACAATTTAGTTTAATGAATGCTAGAGATTTATCAATTATTAATACCCCACCTCAAAATAGATTTCCTGTTGAAACTATTGTTCAAAGCTTTTCCGAAGAAACAATAAGTCAAGCAATAAATTATGAGCTTCAAAGAGAAGGGCAAGTTTTTTTTGTTCATAATAGAGTTCAAAACATTAATGAAATTGCAGGAATGATTTCTAGAGTATGTCCTAATGCTAGAATTGCTGTTGGCCATGGGCAAATGGAAGGTAAAAAATTAGAAGCAATTATATTAGATTTTATGGATGGTCTATATGATATTTTGGTGGCTACAACCATCATTGAATCAGGAATAGACATACCCAATGCTAATACTATAATTATTAATAATGCTAATCATTTTGGTCTTTCTGATTTGCATCAATTAAGAGGAAGAGTAGGGAGATCGAACAAAAAGGCTTTTGCATACTTATTTACTCCACCCCCACAACATTTATCTACTGAAGCAAGAAAAAGACTACATGCTATCGAACAGTTTTCAGATTTAGGAAGTGGATTCAATATTGCAATGAGAGATTTGGATATACGTGGGGCAGGAGATTTATTAGGTGCTAACCAAAGTGGATTTATAAATGACATAGGTTTTGACACTTATCAAAAAATTCTCGATGAAGCCATTCTAGAGTTGAAAGAAAATGACTTTAAAGCTACTTTTTCCAAAGAGCTAGAAAATAGAAGTTTTGTTAATGAATGTATTTTAGAAACTGACTTATCTCTTGTTATCCCTGATGATTATGTTAATGAAATTAACGAGAGGTTAAATTTATATAAGAGGTTAGACCAACTAACTTTTAAAGAAGCACAAGATGCTTTTGTTGAAGAACTTAAGGATAGATTTGGCGAAATACCTTTGGAGACAGTAGAACTTATTAAAACCTTAAAATTGAGAGAGCTAGGTAAAAAAATAGGATTGGAAAAATTAATTATCAAACGAGGGAAAATGGTGGGAAAATTCACATCTTCCCACCCAAGTTATTTTGAGTCTGATACTTTTACTCAGGTACTTAGCTATGTTCAGAAAAATAAAAGAGGAGTTTCTTTAAAAGAAAAAAATCAAAAACTGATGATGACTTTTGAAAATATAAAAAGTATAAACGATGCCAATATTAAAGTATCTGAAATATTAGACTAAGACTCAATCTCAAAGTCATCCATAAACTTTGTAGTGAAATCACCATTTAAAAACTTTTTATTCTCTAGAAGCTGTTGGTGAAAAGGAATAGTAGTTTTAATACCCTCAATAATATATTCATCTAAAGCACGTTTCATTTTTTGAATAGCTTCTTCCCTAGTCTGTGCCACTGTAATTAATTTTGATATCATAGAATCATAGTAGGGAGGGATCATATAATTCGCATATACGTGTGTATCTATTCTAATACCATGTCCACCTGGGGAATGATAGTTAGTGATTTTACCAGGTGATGGAATAAAGTCTTTATGAGGGTCTTCAGCATTAATTCGGCACTGAATAGAATGCATTTCAGGGAAATAATCTTTCCCAGAAATTTTATGGCCTGATGCAATTTTAATTTGCTCCTTAATTAAGTCATGATTAATAACTTCTTCAGTTATTGTATGCTCTACTTGAATCCTAGTATTCATTTCCATGAAGTAAAAATTACGATATTTATCAACTAAAAATTCAACTGTACCAACTCCTTCATATTTTACTGCTTTTGCAGCTTTTTTCGCGGCTTCACCCATTTTTTTTCTTAAAGCTTTAGTCATAAATGGTGATGGAGTTTCCTCAACTAATTTTTGATGTCTCCTTTGAATGGAACAATCTCTTTCGGATAAATGACATACTTTACCGAATTGATCAGCAGCAATCTGAATTTCTATATGTCTAGGTTCTTCAATAAATTTCTCCATATACATCCCATTATTACCAAAGGCTGCTGCTGCTTCAGTTCTTGCAGACTCCCACCCTTCTTCAAGCTGCTCATCATCCCAGCATAATCTCATTCCTTTTCCTCCACCACCAGCAGTTGCTTTCAGCATTACAGGAAATTTTATTTTTTTGGCAATACTTTTAGCTTCATTGAAATTTTCAATTAGACCTACAGATCCAGGTATGGTAGGAACTTTTGCTTTTTTCATGGTTTCTTTAGCTGAAGCCTTATCCCCCATAGAATCAATTTGTTCGGGGAGGGCACCAATGAATTTTATTTCATGTTCTTGACAAATTCTAGAAAAGTTAGAATTTTCTGAAAGGAATCCATAACCAGGATGGATAGCATCTGCATTGGTAATTTCAGCTGCTGCAATAATATTAGGAATTTTTAAATAGGATTCTGAACTAGAAGGAGGACCAACACAAACTGCTTCGTCAGCAAATTTAACATGTAAACTATCCTTATCCGCAGTTGAATAAACAGCAACAGTTTTAATCCCCATTTCTTTACAAGTCCTAATTACACGTAATGCAATTTCGCCTCTGTTAGCAACTAGAATTTTTTTAAACATACTTAGAATTTTCTTTGTTTATGAAGGGTCTACAAGAAAAAGAGGCTGATCAAACTCAATGGGAGAGATGTCATCCGCTAGTACCTTAATTATTTTCCCAGAAATTTCAGATTCTATTTCATTAAATAATTTCATAGCTTCAATAATACAAAGTTTATCACCTGACTTAATAACCGATCCAACTTCAACAAAAGGTGGTTTTTCTGGAGATGGGGATCTGTAAAAAGTACCTATCATTTGTGCCTTTATCGTAACAAGGTTATCGTTTTCTTTTTTATCAACTTCTTCAGTTTTCTTCTCTATCGGAGCAGTTGGTTCTGCTATTATTTGTGGCTGTGCAATTGGTGGAGGTATTGCTCCTACGGGACTAATTTGCTGAACAATTTTTGTTTCCTCTTTAAAATTAGTTTTCTTTTTAGCCATGTAATCTGACTTGATGACAATTTTAAAATCTTTTTTTTCAATTTCTACTTCGTTTACACCAGCTTTTGCAACGAATTTTATTAAATCTTGAATTTCATTAACGTTCATATATAGGAATTAAATATTATGTAAATCTAAAATAAAAATGATTTAATTAACTATAAAGACTTCAATATGCCCATTTTAAATAAACACTTCCCCATGTAAATCCACCTCCAAAAGCAGCTAAAATAAGATTATCACCCTTTTTCAACTTGCTTTCCCATTCCCATAGGCATAGGGGAATAGTTCCAGATGTTGTATTGCCATACTTTTCAATATTTATCATCACTTTGTCGCTGGTAAGATTCATTCTATTTGCTGTAGCATCTATTATTCTTAAATTTGCTTGATGAGGAACTAACCAATCAACATCATCACCGCTCAGGCTATTTTTTTTCATGATTTCGGCTGATACATCAGCCATATTTGTTACAGCAAATTTAAAAACGGATCTTCCCTCTTGATATACAAATGTATCAGGATGTTCTACATTATTTTTGTTAATGGGGAATGCAGAACCTCCATTTTTTTGAATTAATAAGTCTCTCCCTGATCCATCAGCTTTTAAAATAGAATCTATAACTCCCAGACCTTCATTATTAGGCTCTAATAAAACACCTGCACACCCATCTCCAAAAATAATACAGGTATTACGATCTTTATAACTTACTATAGAAGACATTATATCGCCACCAATAACAATAACTTTTTTATATTTTCCAGCTTCAATAAATTGTTGTCCGGTAACAAGAGTATAGATAAAACCCGAACAAGCAGCACTGAGGTCAAACCCCCAAGCATTGGTAGCGCCACTTTTATCACAAATTATATTGGAAGTGCTTGGGAAACGGTGATCACCTGTAACAGTTCCAACAATAATCATGTCAATTTCTAAAGGAGATATTCCCCTTTTTTTACATATTTCTTTAACTACTTCACTTCCCATGTCTGAAAGAGTTTCTCCTCCATTAACTATTCTTCTTTCTTTTATTCCAGTTCTAGAAACAATCCACTCATCATTTGTGTCAACCATTTGCTCCAAGTCTTTATTTGATAATACTTTTTCTGGGACAACACCATGAACAGCAGTAATTGCAGCATTTAGTTTTTTCATTTAAAAGCAATTTTAATTTTTGAATTTAGTTTTGAGTTGATCAAATCTTTACCAAGCAAGATCATATTTTTGATTGCATGTTCGTTACTTATGCCATGACCTATTAAAACATTTCCATCTACACCAAGAACAGGAGTCCCACCATAAATTTCATAATTAAATCGATTAAAGTAAGAGTCAGATAAATTTTTCTTACTTATAATGGAATAAAAGGATTCAGCTAATTTTAAAACTACATTTCCAGTAAATCCATCACAGACAACAACATCTGCTTTATCGTTAAAAAGATCTCTTCCCTCAACATTTCCTATAAAATTAATATCATCATTATCTTCCAATAGCTGATAAGTAGCTTGAGTTAATAAATTTCCTTTTCCTTTTTCTTCACCAATATTTAGAAGGCCCACTTTTGGAGTTTTAATATTGTATACATTTTCAGCAAATAAACTTCCTAAAATAGCAAATTGGAATAGTACATCAGGCTTGCAGTCTGCATTAACCCCAACATCTAAAATTAAACCTACACCACCATTTTCTTTAGGTAATACCGAAGTAATTCCTGGTCTTATAACGCCTTTTACAGGGCCAATTGAAAACATACTACCCACAAGCATTGCACCTGAATTACCAGAACTTGAAAAGACATCAATTTCCTTATTTTTTAAAGCTTTAAAGCCGACTGAAATACTATTATTGGGTTTCTTTCTTAAAGCTTTAGTTGCATGCTCATTCATATGGATAACTTCACTGGCGTGAATGAAGTCAAATAAAGAAGAATCAATATTGTTGGATGAAAACCAATGATTGGCTAATTCAGTGTCTCCAACTAAAACTACTTTTTCGTTATTATCGAGTTTTTTAGAGGCTAGATAAGCTCCCAATAAGTTTGCTCCAGGTGCATTATCGCCACCCATTATATCTAAACCAATTCTCAAGAGAGGAGATTTAAGCTACAGCTTCTTTTTCCATAACCACTTTCCCTTTGTAATATAGTTTACCTTCAGACCAATGAGCTCTGTGATATAAATGAGTTTCTCCAGTTGTTGGGCAGGTAGCTAGTTGTTGGGAAGAAGCCTTATAATGAGTTCTCCTTTTATCTCTTCGTGTTTTGGACTGTTTTCGTTTAGGATGTGCCATAACTTTATTTTTTAATATTTTTATTTCTCGTTTTAAAATCTTTTAATTTACTCCACCTATGATCAAATTCAACGTTCTCAGGTCTATTCGAATACTTATTCATAAGAGCTATTTGCTTAGAATTACATAGATCATTATCGTGAATTACTTTTTTAGGGAAGTTTAATAAAAAGTGCTCATAAAATTGTTGAGCAATATTATATTCATAACTCTCATAAGGTAAATAAACTACATCATCATTTATAATCTGTTCAAAATCATGGCCAAATTTCAAAATACTTTTAAAGTTGCTTTTTATATCAACTGAAACGGTATCTAGACATCTATCACATGATGTAAATGTGATTCCTTGATAATGAAACTGTAAATCCATTAAGTTATTTTCTTTTCTAAAATCAAGCTGTAAAATCAATTCACAGCCTTCATAAATAGAATAATCAAAAGCTTCAAAGAACGAGTTATTTATTTCAAAGTTAAATAAATTAGATCCAAATTTTAAATTCGAAAATGGAATACAAAATTCATCTAATTTTTTCATTCCTTGAAATAGCACGCAAATTTAAGTATTATGGACTTAAGAAAAAAACTTTATTGGAAATTGATGAATTTTTCTGGATCAATCGGATACCCATTGTGCCAAAGTTCAAAATGTAAATGAGGCCCTGTAGAGTGCTCACCACTATTACCAACAATTGAGATAGGTTCTCCAGCATCTACATAATCACCAATTTTTTTTAATACTTCTGAATTGTGTTTATAGATAGAAAGTAGATTGTTTTTATGTTGAATATGTACAACATGCCCATCGTTAGGAGACCAGTTTTGATAAACTATGGTTCCCCTTAGTATTGCTACAACAGCTTCATTTTTTGGGGCAATCACATCAACCCCAAAATGACCTGAAGAGATATTCATTTTATTGGTTATTTCACCAGTAATTGGAGGGAATAACAATAGTTCAGGTAAAACATCTTTTGTCAAAGCACCCCCACTTATAACATCAATATCATATTTCTCTCGATTATTAACCTTTTCTCTTATTGTTTTTTCAGATTTAGAAATTACCTGGTCATTATTTATATTTTGAGACTTAAAAACTTTTATGAGTGTGTCTCTATTATTTGGTACTCCACCATTGAGAATTTTTTGAATATTATTTAAGTACTGCTCTTCTTTGGCAGTTTTAATCACTAATTCATTGAGCTTTTGGTCTAGTTTTATATTTTTATCAATAAGTTCTTTTTGAGTAGTTGGATTTGGATAACCAGAAATAAATGTTTTTAATGATGTATATGAAATAAGTAAGAAAATTATTGTTGAAAAAACAATAATTCCAAATATGAACAGAATAAAAATCGAGAATTTAGAAGTCGTAAAATTTCTTTTTTCTTCAAAACTTTCTTCATCTAATACAACAACTCTTCTTCTTTCTTGAAGATTATTTATCCAATTTTTAAATTTAGATTCTGCTTTACTAGAATTTGCCATTAAATAACTTATTATCACAAATATCTCAAAATATATTTACTCATTAATTAAAAATTTTAATAATCAATAACGACCATACAATAAGTTATTCCGATTGTGGTTAATATTGCATACTTTAATTTATGATGAAAACAATAAAATTATTTATTATAATTTTTATTTTAATAGGGCAATTACAATGTTCAACAGAAAAAAACTCTATAGTTCATAGAGGTTTTCACAACCTACATGCAAAATATAATGGGTTTTTTAATGCTAATGAAATTATCAAACTGACTTATAATGACTTTTTAAAATCTAGAAAGGAAGATTATAATTCCATTTTACCTGTTTTCCCATTGCCTAATGAAGAAGAATCAAAAGGCTGGTATGCCCCAATGGATACTGCATATCGAAAGTGTGAATTAGTCATATTTAGACATAGAATGCCTCACAAAAAGAAGGGTAAATACCGAAATAAAGAGTGGGGCAAATATATTGATGACAATTGGCTGACTATGGGCAAAACAAAATTTTACAAGAAAGATTTTCCAAATGCACTTAAGATTTTTCAGCACATTGAAAATAAATATCCTATTGAAAATAACTATTATCAAAGTATTTTTTGGCAATCCAAAGTCCTAATTGAAATGGGAGCGTTTGATGAAGCGGAAGAAATATTATTAACCATTCTTCTTGACTTCGAAGAACAGATCAAGAAACAGCAGCCAACTAAGAAAATTTCCTTAAAAGATAAATTAAAACTTGCAGTAGATTACAATGCTAGAATAGACTATTTAGAGTCGAGGGACGCTTTAATACCTGACAAAATTATCAATTCCATTTATCCAACATTAGCTGATTTATATATAAAAAGTAAAAACAATAAAAAGGCAATTGAGTTTTTGGAATTAGCTACAGAAAATAAATACAAGAAGTCTTTTAAAACAAGATTAATATTTATTTTGGCTCAGCTACACCACCTCCAAGGAAATTACAAAGCTTCAGTATACTACCAAGAAGTTGTAGAAAGAAATCCAGAATATGAAATGGCATTTCAAGCTAAAATTAATAGAGCTTTATCGTTCAGCGGTGGAGATTCAAAAGCTATCAAAGCGCAACTTTTAAAGATGCTTAAGGATGATAAAAATATAGAGTATTTCGATCAAATTTATTATGCATTAGCAGAAATTTCATTTACCGACCAAAATGAACCTTTAGGAATTGAACAGCTTCAAAAGTCTATCAATCTTAGTTTGAATGATAATCAACAAAAAATAAAATCAATGGTTAGAATGGGAGATTTATTTTTTGAAAAATCAAAATATATCAAGTCTTATTATTATTACGATTCCGTGAAAAAAATTCCCCTCAAGGATTACAGAGAGAAAGAAATAGTTGAAAAAAAGTATAAAATCCTCAAAAATATTTTTTTAAATAATTCAACAGTAACTAGAAATGACAGTCTATTTATGGTATGCTCACTATCACCAAAAGAAAGAATGGAAAAAATTTACGAAGTAGTTGACCTTCAAGAAGCTAAGAAAAACAATCAAACTAAATCTCCACTTACTGCATCCTCCCAAAATAGACTTTCTGGCCCTAGCAGTAATAGCGTTATTAATCAGTCTTTTTTTATTTGGGATCAGTCTATGTTGCAAAGAGGGAAATCAGAATTTGATAAAAAATGGGGGAAAATGCCGCTCGAAGATAATTGGAGAAGGTCTTCAAAGTCTTCTTTATTTATTGAAGATAATGAAGAAGCATTAATTAATACATCTCAAAACGACTTATTTGATGAGTTGGTTAAAAACTTGCCTTGTGACAAAAAAGATTTATTAGAATCTATGAATGATTCAATCCTATTATCACTTTTTAACCTAGGTCTTATTCACCACTATGAAACAGAAGACTTAACACAATCAATCAAATATTTTACAAGAATTATTGAAAACTTCCAACCACAAAAAGAGGCCATTGCTTCAATTTATGAGCTTTATAATATTTTTAGCTTTCAAAAAGAGTACGGCTTAAGTACTAAAATGAAAAATCTTCTTCTAGATAAATACCCTCAAAGTAAGTATGCTCAATTAATTTCCGGAGTTAAAAACACTTCTGATTTGCAAGAAAAAATGAATTTAGAAGAAGAAAATTATAGAAATCTATATTTAAAGTATAAATCTGGGAAATATGAAGAAGTTTTAGAATCCTGTAATGAAAAACTTATAGATACATCAAATCTTTTGATTTGTCAATATGGTTTATTGAAAGCGTATTCACTTAAAAAAATGAATGATACTTCATCAAATAATGAGGTTCTTATAAATACTTTGAAAATCGTTGTAAAGAGATGTTTAGGCACGAACTATTCTGACCAAGCAATTGCTGCTTTAAATGCTCTTAAAATAAATAGTGCAAATAATTTAATAAATAAGGAAAATTGGAAATTCTCATATAGCCCTGATACGATTCACTATTTTATAATGATTGCCCCAAAAGGAAAATTTTCAATTAATAAAGCTAAAAATAGTATTGCTGATTTTAATATGTCTAATTTCTCGGATTTAAGATTAAAAGTTTCTAATAGTTTTCTTAACACATCCGATCAAATGATAATGGTAAAATTTTTTAATGACAGTAAAAAAGCTTTAGACTATTATCTATCATTTAAAGTTAATAAGGGGATTGTTAAAAATTATAAAGAAGAGAATTTCTTTGTCATATCCCCTGATAACTTAAGGGAATTGTACCTTGAAAAGAACCCTGATAACTACGTTAAGTTTTTTGAAGAATTCTATCAATAATTAAAATTTCATCTTTTTTATATATTTGCAGAAAGAATTCATGGTATTTAAAACCGAAAAGAACATGGCAAATTATAATAACCAGTCACCTGATAGACTTAATAGAATAGTTGAAGGAACTCATATTGAGGGAGATATAAAATCTGATTCTAATATTAGAATTGATGGCTACCTAAAAGGAACTATTACCGTTAAAGGAAGATTAGTTTTAGGACCAACAGGAAAAATAGATGGAAATATCAGTTGTAAAAATGCTGATTTAGAAGGTAAATTAAATGGAACTATTGAAGTAGATGAACTCCTATCCCTAAAAAGTACTGCAAAATTACAGGGTGAAATATCTACTAATAAACTATCAATAGAACCAGGTGCTATATTTTCAGGAAATTGTAAAATGGGCGCTGTTCTTAAAGATCTCCCTTCTTCAGAAGAAAATATTAACAATAGTAATGAAATAATAAAGGAAAAAACTGCTTAAATTAAATAAATGACAACAAAAATACTTGTTCCAACTGACTTTTCAGAAGTTGCTCACTCAGCAATACAGCATTCTGTCAAATTTGCCTCTATTATTGATGCTGAAGTGATTTTACTACATATTGTAAGTTCGAGAGATGATATAAATTCAGCTAAAGATAAACTTGAAGTGGAAGTTGGCTTAGGAGAGGCATTTTCACCTTCATGTAATATAAGTACCACGGTTAGAGTTGGTAATATTTTTGATGATATTGGCGATGTTGCTGCAGAATTAGGAATATCATTAATTTTTATGGGCACTCATGGAGCTAGTAGATGGCAACAAATTATTGGAAGTAGAGCATTAAAAGTTATCACCAGTTCTCCAGTTCCATTTATTTTAGTACAAGAAAAATTAATGAACGATAATGGTTATGACAATATCGTTGTTCCCTTGGACTTAAATTTTGAGACCAAACAAAAACTAGAACTAGTTGCTAAAATTTCTCATTATTTTGATTCTCAGGTTCATCTAATTACAAAAGACGAGGATGATGAGTTTATTAAAAATAAGTTGAAAGCCAACCAGCTTTGGGCAGTTAACTATTTAAAAGAAAAAAATGTAAAGCATTCTTCTCACTTAGTTGAAAAAGGAGCGACCTTAACAGAAGGAATTTTTAAACTTTCAAAAGAAGTAGATGCTGATTTAATTGCCATAATGAATCTGCAAGATGATACCCTTTTAGGAATTTTAGAGAATTCTTTTCAAGAAGAGATTGTAGCTAATGATTTAAAAGTTCCTGTTTTGAGTGTTCACCCAATCAAAACATCAAAGTCTTTATTTTTTAGTTAGATCATCTATCATATATGCTTTCAGAACAAGAGCAGATTCGAAGAGAGAGTCTAAAAAAAATCATTAATTATGGAATTAATCCATACCCTGCAAAAGAGTTTAAATTTTCACATTATTCCAAAAATATACTTGAAAATTATACTGAGGGAGAAAGCGTTATAATTGCTGGAAGGTTGATGCGAAGAAAGGTTCAAGGAAAAGCCAGTTTTGGCACCCTTCAAGATTCTAAGGGTAAAATCCAAATTTATTTAAATCGTGATATAATTTGTCCAAATGAAGATAAATCTCTTTACAATGACTTTTTCAAGAAGTGGCTGGACTTAGGAGATATTCTTGGAATTGAGGGCAAAGTATTTAAAACAATGGTCGGAGAAATCTCTATTAACGTCGAAAAATTACACCTTTTAAGTAAATCTCTTAAACCATTACCACAACCTAAAATAGATTCTGAGGGAGTAACTCATGATGCTTTTGAAGACCCTGAACTAAGATTTAGAAGGAGGTATGTAGATCTCGTTGTTAATGAGCGAGTAAAAGAAACTTTTCTAAAAAGGTCTAGTATCATAAGTGCAATGAGAAAATTTTTAACACTCAGAGAATATATTGAGGTGGAAACACCTATTTTACAAAGTATTCCAGGCGGTGCTGCAGCTAGACCATTTATAACTCATCACAATGCCTTAGATATGCCTTTATATTTAAGGATTGCTAATGAACTTTATTTAAAAAGATTAATTGTTGGAGGATTTGAAGGAGTTTATGAATTTGCCAAAGACTTTAGAAATGAAGGAATGGACAGAACTCATAATCCTGAATTTACTCAAATGGAAATTTATGTTGCATACAAAGATTATCATTGGATGATGAATTTTACAGAAGAAATGCTGGAATACATTTGCTTAGAGGTTCTTGGTACTACAGAAGTTCAAATTGGAGACAATAAAGTGAGTTTTAAAAAGCCTTTTAAAAGAATATCTATGCTAGATTCTATTAAAGAACATACTGGATTAGATATTTCTAATATGTCAGAGGATGAACTTAGACAAACATGTAAAAAACTATCTATAGATACAGATGAATCTATGGGAAAAGGCAGGTTAATTGATGAAATTTTTGGAGAAAAATGTGAAAGTAACTATGTTCAGCCAACATTTATTACAGATTATCCTGTCGAAATGTCTCCATTATGTAAAAAACACAGAGATAATTCAGAGCTTACAGAAAGGTTTGAGTTAATGGTAAATGGGAAAGAATTAGCCAATGCATATTCTGAATTAAATGATCCTATCGATCAAAAAGAAAGATTTGAAGAACAGGTCAAATTAGCTGAGAAAGGTGATGATGAGGCCATGTTCATTGATCTTGATTTTATAAGGGCTTTAGAGTATGGAATGCCTCCTACTTCTGGGATGGGAATAGGGATAGATAGATTGGTAATGTTTTTATGTAATCAACCATCCATTCAAGAAGTTTTATTTTTCCCACAAATGAAACCAGAAAAGTGGGATACTGGCCCAAATAAAGAGGAATATTTATCACTAAATATCCCAGATAATTGGATCCAACCACTATATGAAAGTGGTTACACGTCGAAATCACTCCTTTTACAGTCAAAACCTACTGCCGTTCACCAAAAACTAAATGGATATCGTAAAAAAAATAAGCTAGATATCCCCGCAATACTACTCGAAGAAGTACAATCTTGGTATAATTAGTATATTTTTTTTATTGTATTTATACAATAGCTACATTTAATGAGTATTCAAAAATGAGATCATTAAATAATATGTTTAAACATTCTAAATTTTTTTCCTTCCATTTTCAGATCAAATTTCATGGTTTAATTATAATGTTTTTTGTTTTAAGATTATTCAGCTTTAATGCTCAAAAAAATGATAATCTTTTTCTCTTCAATCCTTCAGATATTAAAACTTCTTTATTAATGGAAAATAATATTTTGTGGCCCCCAATGGAAATTAATATAGCTAAAGAAGATAGTAAGATGCTCAACTTTTTATTTCAAAAAAAATTGAATGAATACTCTTTTATTGACTCTGCACTTAATCGGCATAAATTACCATCAAAATTTGGATTTCTTCCATTAATATTATCTGCTTATCAAGATCACTATACAAGTAATTTATCAGGAAGAGGAATATGGTCTTTAAGTTATATAACAGCATTAAAAATGAACCTTAATGTTAATAGCTATATGGATCAAAGACTTGATGAAAAAGCTTCTACCTTAGCTGCAATTAGACATATAAAAGAGCTGTCTAAGATCTATAAATCAGATAATTGGACTTTATTGTCATATATTACTTCTCCTAATTATGTTTCTAATATCATGAAAGAAGCCAATTCCAATAAATGGGAAGAAGCTATTAAATTTATAGATAAAAAATATTTATTTAATGTAGAGTTAATAAACTGGCTTGATAACATCGAATATTCCCCAAAATTTACTCATCCTAACCCTTCAAATATGAGTGAATTTATATTTGAGGAAAACATTTTTTTTGATGCAATTGCTCAATTTAAAATTATAGACTTTCAGAAAATTAAAAGAGACAACTCTGTTTTATTAGGGCAAATTCTCCCCAGAGACTATGGCTTAAAGTTAGAAGATGAAGTGGGAAATTTCTTAAAACAAAATATTCAAAAAATATTATCTTTTCAAGATTCAATGAGGCGAAATTTATATTTGGATACTATCCAAAAAAGTAAAAAAATACATTTAGTCAAACAAGGGGATGTTCTAGGTCAAATAGCGATTGATAATAATGTTTCTGTTAAAGAAATAATGAGTTGGAATAATTTAAAAAACACAATTATTTATCAAGACCAAAAGTTGATTTTAATGTCAAAACATGAATTTAATAACAACAAATTGGATCTTAAAATAATTTCTAAAGAAAAATATTTTTGGGAAATAGCAGTAGCCAATCCTCAGGTCACCATTAAAAAAATATGTAAGTATAATTATTACCGTGAACTAAAACCTAATCAGCAATTAAGAATAACAAAGAAATAACGCCCTTTTATCCTCTCATTTTTTTAGTATTATTAACTATAATGCTATTAATTCTATTCTGGATTTTCCCTAGCAATGGGGTTCAAATAGCCAATATGGAATTAAACTTTATATCTAAGGAAGATTTTCAAAAACAAAAGTTAATTAAAGAAATTCCGGCTGAGATTCCACCTCCAATTATTATTAATTATGATTCAATAAATAAGGTAAAAAAACAGATTCAAGACAGTTTAGAAAATGAATTAAAACTTGAAAAAAAACGATTAAAAGAGGCAATAATTATATCTGAAAAAAACATACAATACCCTAACAATGACCCTTCTATATTAATTTCTTTTTTTAAGAAATTAGAAAAGGCAAAGTTTAAAAAGGTAAGAATAATGCATTATGGGGATTCTCAAATTGAAGGAGACAGAATTTCTGGAAGACTAAGAGAGAGATTACAAAATGAATTTGGCGGAAACGGGGCTGGACTTTTTGCTGTTATACCAGCTACTAGAAAAATAAGCCTTAATAATACTCCATCTAAAAATTGGGTTAGAAAAACAGGGTTTGGCCCCTATATCGATAAAAAAATTAACCATAAGAAATATGGAGCTTTATTTTCTTTTTGCACCATGAATCCTGATTCATTATCTATTGATTCAAACTTTATCTACAATGGGGAAATTAATATCAAGCGACCTACTAAATCTTATAAACTTTGTAGAAACTTTAGCCTGTTAAAAATCTTTTATTCTAATCCAGAAAACACCATACTGAGATTGCTTATTAATGATTCTGTTTTTCATACTGATACTCTTTTAAATACAGAAGAAATCAAGTTAAAGCAATTAGAGTTTAGCAAGGGCCCAAAAGAATTTACATTACAATTCAGTTCCAACTCAAGCCCAACAATATATGGCATTTCTTTGGAAGGGAATAAAGGGGTTGTTGTTGATAATATTCCTTTAAGAGGGGCATCAGGCACAGAATTTTCTAAAGTAGATTTTAATTCATTAAGTCAGATGCAAAAGCTGCTTTCAACAGATTTATTTATATTGGAATTTGGTGGAAATACCATCCCCTATATTAAATCAAGGGAAAGAGCCTTTAAATATGGGAATTATTTTAAAAAACAAATTCTTAAATTAAAGAAAATTAATCCCAAGGCCATGTTTATTATTATTGGACCTGCTGATATGGCAAAAAAACAAAAAACGGAATTTATTACTTATCCAATATTAGAGGATGTAATATCAGCTTTAAAAAAGGCAGCTTTTGAAACCAATTCTTGTTTCTGGGATATGTATATAAATATGGGAGGAGAAAACTCTATTCAGAAATGGGTCTTGGAACAACCTTCACTAGCTGCAAGAGACTATATTCACTTTACTAATAGAGGAGCTAAAAAAATTGCTGATTTTTTTATTGAAGATTTTATGCGAGATTACAAAAATTATTTAAATCAAAAAAAATGATTAATAAAAGTATAATTATATTTTTTTTATTGGTTTTTAATGGATTTAATTCATGGTGTCAATTTACTTCACCAAATACATCAAAATATCCATTTATAGAAACAAAAAAAAATGGTTTAAATATATATGGTACTAAAGATTGGAACAAGTTTTTTAAAAAACTGGATAACCAATATTCTAAAGGAAATGATAAAATCAACATCCTTCATTTTGGAGGCTCTCATATTCAGGCTGATATATGGTCCAACAGAATGAGAACTAATTTTCAGCATTCTAGCCCTTATTGTAGTTCCGGTCGAGGATTTATTTTTCCTTTTAGATTGATAAAATCAAATGGATCTCCAGTTATAATGTCTAGCCACAATGGCAGATGGAAAGGGTACCGTAATTCAGTTAATCATCATCATGGTCCATTTGGGTTGATGGGGGCTAGAGCAGATCTAATAGACTCTGTCTCTAATATTAATATTTGGAACAAAAAGCCCTTAAGTAAGTATGATTCTTTTAATTCTATAGATGTGTTCTTTAAAGATTCTAGCAATAACTATGAAATTAAGATAATAGTTGATTCTAGTATTAAAATAGACTGTAAAAGAGATAAAGGGCATATTAAATTTCAATTATCAAGATTGGTCGATTCCTTGACTATCCAAATCCTTAGGAAAAAAGACATACCCTCTAATTTTTCTTTTTTTGGTCTTCTTTTAGACAATAACAACAATGGAATCTCTTATCATTCTATTGGAGTAAATGGGGCAAGTGTTAAAAGCTATTTAAGATGTGTTGATTTTGAGCAGCAGCTGGCTTTAATCCAGCCTGATTTAGTCATATTTTCTATTGGCATAAATGATGCTTATGAAGAAGATTTTTCCAAAGAATCATTTTATAAAAACTATGATACATTGATACAGAAAATTAAATTGATTAATCCAAATACCGCCATTTTACTTACAACCAATAATGACAGTTACTACAAGAAAAAATATCCAAATACAAGAGCTCTAGAAGTGAGAGAAAAAATGTTTGAATTGGCAAAAAATAAAGATCTTGCTCTTTGGGATATGTTTCAAGTCATGGGAGGGTTAAATTCCATAAAAGATTGGCAAAAAAATAAATTAGCTAAAAAAGATCTTATTCACTTGACTTATGATGGATATAATCTTATTGGAGATTTATTATTTGAGGCATTTATGAAGTCTTATATAAATTATATTGAAGATAGTGGGTGATTTTTCTATATATAAATTTTATGAATGGCTTTTTTCTCCATTTTTAAATTCATCTGAACATCCGATGATATTTACTGAATATCCTTTTTGGATATTTTTTCTATTGGTTATAATTGGATATGGATTGGTCTATAAAAAACTTAGTTTAAGAAGTATTTTTCTTTTTCTTGTAAGTATATATTTCTATTACAAAACAAGTGGATTCTTTTTTTCCATTTTACTTTTTTCAACGATCGTAGACTTTTTTCTTGGAAAAGCTATTTTCGTTTCCAAGAAGGAGCTACATGCGAAAATATTTTTAGGCTTAAGTGTAGCTATTAACCTTCTTATCTTGATTTATTTTAAGTACGCCTATTTTTTTACAGATTCATTTAATACCATAATTGGATCTAACTGGCATCCTATTAATCATTTTGCTTCATTAACTAATCAATTTACGGGATCAAGCTTTAGAGTAGATCAAATTTTACTTCCAGTTGGCATTTCTTTTTATACTTTTCAGACCATGTCCTACTCAATAGATATTTTCAGAAAAAAATTATCTCCAGTTAATAATATTTTTGATTTTGGATTTTATGTTTCATTTTTTCCTCAGCTAGTAGCAGGTCCAATTGTTAGAGCAGCAGATTTTATACCTCAAATTCATCAACCATATACTTTAAATAGGCAAGAATTTGGAATGGCTTTATTTTGGATATTAAATGGTTTATTAAAGAAATTTCTTTTAGCAGATTATATTGCTGTTAATTTTGTCGATAGAGTTTTCGATAATCCAGGAATGTTTTCTGGTTTTGAAAATTTAATGGCTCTCTATGGTTATTCTCTCCAAGTTTATGCAGATTTTTCTGGGTATACAGATATTGCTATTGGCATAGCCTTGATTTTAGGCTTTAGATTACCTAAAAATTTCAATTCTCCATATAAGGCAGATAACTGTGGAGATTTTTGGAAGAGATGGCATATTTCTCTTTCTTCATGGCTAAAGGATTATCTATATATTCCTATGGGGGGAAATCGAGGTGGATCACTTTTCAGCTATGTTTCTCTTGCGTTAATAATAGTATTTATATACTTACTTAGTGGCTCGTTAGCTCTTTTATTTGGGATACTTTCTGTTATTTTTTTAACGCTTTTATTAGGTGAAATATTTCCTAGATTTAATAAATGGTATTTGACAAATATTAATATCATGTTAACTATGTTAATTGGTGGGCTTTGGCATGGAGCTAGTTGGAATTTTGTTCTTTGGGGAGGACTAAATGGATTAGGAATTGTTATTTATAAACTCTGGAAAAATATTAGCCCTTGGAAAAACAAATCCAAATGGATGTATAAAATTTTGGGAATAATTATCACTTTTAATTTTGTAACATTTACCAGAATTTGGTTTCGAAGTGGGTCTATAAATTCCTGGGACCAAATGGATGAATCACATAATATATTATCAGAATGGTTTACAGCTAATGAAATATTAAATCAATTGTTTTTTAACTTCCAATGGAATTTAATTGGAGATGTTATTTCAGTTTATAGCCATGTTTTCGTAGTTATTATTATTGGCTTTTTAATTCATTTTATTCCAGAAAAATGGAAGTTTTGGTATAGAGAAAAGTTTTCAAAATCTCCTATATTTATTCAATTAATGATTTGTTTTTCCGCTATATTTATAATGTATCAAATTGCATCAACAAGTTTACAACCTTTTATATACTTTCAATTTTAATAAATTATGCCAGCTATAAAAAATGCATTATTAAGGTATAGAATTATAGATAGATCTATTAGAAACGAGTATTCTCCATATCCAAGCAAGAGAGATTTGCGACAACTTTGCGAAGAAGAGATTTTTGGAAGTTCTGATGGTTCTCATATTTGTGATTCTACAATTGAAAAAGATTTATTTGCCATGCGGATTGAGCATGATGCACCCATTGCTTATAGCAAAAAGGAAAGAGGCTATTATTATTTAGAAAGTAATTTCTCCATGGATGATGTTCCATTAACTGAAAAAGATATTAATGCTATAAAAGCTGCTTCTACTATTCTTCATCAGTTTAAAAATACTAGTTTGTTTGGGCAGTATGAATTTGCCATTCAGAAAATTTTAGATAGAGCCATAAGCTCTGAAAAATCTAGTAGCCACAATGAAGAACAGATAATTCAATTTGAAACTTTACCAACTATTAGAGGGAATGAAAATCTTGAAATTTTTTTAAGTGCTATTAAAAATAAAAAAGTAGTACAATTTGATTATTTCAACTTCTCTAAAAATATAAAGTCTGTTCGCAGAATGCATCCATATCTTCTCAAGGAGTACAGAAATAGATGGTATTTAATAGGCAAAAGTGAACTTAAAGAAAAAGTAATAACCTTTGGATTAGATAGAATTTTTGATCCGATCTTGTTAGAACAAACATTCAGAGTAGACACTAACTTTTCTGCTGATAATTTTTTCAAACATTCCATTGGGATCACCGTTTTTAATGAACTTCCTAATGAAATAATTATAGAGACCAATCCCATTTTATCCAAATATTTAATTTCTCAGCCTCTTCATCATTCTCAAATTCTTAAAGAAGTGATAAATAATGGCAATCATATTTTCTCTTTTCATCTTCTCATTACCTATGAACTTAAGATGTTATTATTAGGGTTTGGAAAGGATTGTAAAATCATTGCTCCAGAAATTCTTAAAAAGCAAGTTTTAAATGATTTGAAAGAGCTCATTTTTAGCTATGAAAATGAATGAGTTAGAAAAATCTAATAGCGCTTATTTACTTCATCACTCCAAAAATCCCATTTACTGGAAACCATGGACAATCTCCACTTTAGATCAAGCTAAAAGGGAAAATAAGTTAATTATTTTAAGTATTGGATACTCAGCATGCCACTGGTGCCATGTAATGGAAAGAGAAACTTTTAATAATGAATTAATAGCAAAAGTAATGAATCAACATTTTATTGCCATAAAGGTTGATAAAGAGGAACATCCTGAAGTTGATAATGTCTATATGGATTTCTTATTAGAAACAAAAGGTAGTGGAGGATGGCCCTTAAACTGCATCTTACTACCATCTTCCCTACCCTTATATGCAGGGACATACTACAACGCTAATGACTGGCTAAACCTTATATCTAGGTTCAGCAATATTTATAAAGACAGCCCCAAAAAACTTCATGATTATTCAAGAAACTTTATTCATCAACAAAAAAATTATGTAGATAAAGAACCACTTCAAGAAATCCAATTTAAATCATCCTTTAAAGATTGGGAAACTTTTATCGACTTAGAAAACGGAGGTTTAAAATCTGGTCAAAAATTTCCAATGCCTAATTTTTTAAGTTTTTTAATCCAATTGCCTAATGAAAAAAAATGGGATATTTTTAAAGAAAAAACTTTTAATAATATGGCACAAAAAGGGCTATTTGACCATATTGAAGGTGGGTTTTTTAGATATTGTACAGATGAGTATTGGGACATCCCTCACTTTGAAAAAATGCTATATGATAATGGCCAATTAATTAGTGTTTTTAGCAGCTACGATTTAATAATTAAAGAAAATATTTATGCTGAATTAGTGAAAAAAACTGTAGAGTTTTGGCTCAGTATTAAAGCTGATAATAACTTTTTTCCATCATCAATTGACGCTGATAACGTAGATGGAGAGGGGGGGTATTATTTGTTCAAAAAAAACCAACTATTAGAAAATTTCAATAAAAAAGAGCTTGAGTATTGTCAATTGAATTTTAATATGAACAACAATTCGCTAAGGGAAAGTAAATGGCACATGCATAAAAAAGAGACTATTCCTAGTGAAGTTGAGGGAAAACTTTTATCAAAGTTAAAGGGACTAAGAAGCGCTAATACTTTTCCTGCAATTGATCGTAAAGCCATTTGTAGCTGGAATTGTATGATGATTATTGGTTTAATTGACGCATCAATTACCTATCAAAATAGTAAATGGTTTGAAATAGCTAAAACTACAACACAATTAATTTTGAATAATTTCAGTAAAAATAATCAGTGTTTTAGACTGGTTTATTCAAATAAAATAATAAACGGAACCTTAGAAGACTATTCTTGGTTAGTGGCATTAACCATAAAAATGGGACATATCAGTGACTCAGCGTACTGGATTGATGAAAGCATCAAATGGACTAATATTACCATTAATAAGTTTTGGACTGATAATAAAAGTTTATTTGCCTTTTCAGAAAGTAAAGTTCTTTATAAAAAAAATTTTGAAATTGAAGATGAAGTTATTCCCGCTAGCAACTCTGTAATCGCTAATAATTTATATGAACTATATATTGTTACCTATGAAAAAAAATATTTAGAAATAATGGATAAAATGATGAGTAAAGTTGGAGCAAAAGCTCAAAAATGGTTGCCTAATTTTACTAACTGGATGATGTTATCAAACAAAAAAAAGAGTTCGAATAAACAATATGTTGTGGTGGGGTATGAAATAAATGAGTTATGGCACCTACATCACCAAAAAGAAATATATGATCAATTATATGTCTTAGAAAAAGAATCTGAAATTTTAATTTTTAAAGAAAAATACCAAGGAGAAGGAAAAAATATTTTTATTTGCAATGAAAATTCTTGTATTGCTAATGCTGCTAATATAAATGAAGCTCTAAGGATAACAATATGATAAGATTAATTTTATTATTTCTCTCTTTTATAAGTTTTAGTTCGTCTGCCCAAATGATTAATAATGGAATGGCCAACCTTTTTACTGAAACTCCTTTTTTTAATGAAAAATATATTAGGTCTGTAAATTTAAAATCTATAATAGGCACCATTTCATCTAAAAAAGAATTGGGCGCCATTAAAAAATCAGGTAAAAAAGAAGCCTATATTTTCAACAAAAAAGGGAACTTAATTATCCATTATCTATCAAATAATACAAAAAGTAAAACGGATACAGTTTTTACATTCTATGAATACAATAAAGAAAATAAAAACTCTGTTATGCGGGTAAGTGATTCTTATGGTTTTTACTCCTATACTAAAAACTACGATTCTACTTCAAGGTTAGTGAATCAAGTTTACTCTAGGGAAAAAAACGCTTCTAAAAGTAAAATGAATTTTAAATTAGAAGAGAGATATATTATTTTCGAGGAGTCCTATCAGTATTCTTTTCAAGACTCTGTTCAAATAGTTACTACTTTAAATAGTAATGGGAGACCCTATAAGATAGAAAAAAAGTTTTATGATATGTTAGGATATTTAACAAAATCAACCACTAAATTGTTGATTTCAAATAAAACGAAATATGAGCTTTATCATTATAATGATAGGGGTTTTTTAAAGTCAATACAATATTTCAAAGAAGCCATTAAATTACCGATAAAAGAGATTAAATATGACTATGATGAATGGGGAAATGTTACATTTATGGATGAGTATAAGAATAATGAAAGAATTATTCATAAAGAGCTTTTATACGAACCTTCAACTTTAATTTTAAAAACAATTTTATCTCAGGATTTGGTTTCTAATTTAATAACCATTACTAAATTCAAATCAAAGTTTTATAATAAAATTTAATTGAATATGCTAAGGAATTTTTCTTTTCTAATTTTTACGATGCTATTATTTTCTTGTGAATCTAAACATCCTTTGGCTGAAAAACTATGTAATTGCTACACACAACTTCATAGAGCTCAAGAGGAACAAGAACAACTTTTCTGGACTGACTCATGTAATGTTTTGTATATTGAAATTTTAAAAGAACTAGAGAATCAAGAATCTGAACAACTAAAATTTCAAAAGGCTTATAGCCGATGTCAATAGTTAATGGAAAAAATTTACAACTATATTAATGGTGAACTTGTTAAGCCAAAAGAAGATAATTGGTTAGAAAATTACAATCCTGCAATCGGTGAAGTATATGGCTCAATACCAGATTCAGATGAACAAGACGTTGATTCAGCCTATCAAGCAGCTCAGGAGGCTTTCCCTTTATGGAGTGTAAAACCCCTTAAATATCGATCGGATATTCTTCTAAAAATAGCTAATTTAATTATCAAACAAGTAGATGAATTATCCTTAGCAGAAAGCATTGATAATGGCAAACCTTTAGCTCTAGCCAAAAAAGTTGATATTCCAAGAGCTGCAACCAACATGTCCTTTTTTGCTACAGCAATTTTACATGAGAATTCTGATGCTCACCTAATGAATCAAGTGGCTATAAATTATACCTTAAGAAAGCCCTTAGGAGTAGTTGGTTGTATTTCTCCATGGAACTTACCACTTTACTTATTTACTTGGAAAATAGCTCCTGCTTTAGCTGCAGGAAATACTGTGGTAGCAAAACCTTCTGAAATAACTCCTATGACCGCATATTTATTTTCAAAAATATGTCAGGAAGCAGGCTTGCCTAAAGGGGTTCTAAACATTGTTCACGGTCTTGGACCAAAGGTTGGAGAACCAATCACTAAACATCCTAATATAAAAGCCATTTCATTTACTGGAGGAACAGATACAGGAAGAAAAATTGCTGCTATTGCTGCGCCCATGTTCAAGAAACTTAGTTTAGAGTTGGGAGGAAAAAATCCCAATATAGTTTTTGCAGATTGTGATTTAGATAAAGCAGTGTCTAACTCAGTATTAAGTTCTTTTTCTAATCAGGGTCAGATATGTTTGTGTGGGTCAAGAATTTTCATCGAAAGAAAAATTTATCAAAATTTTAAAAAAAAGTTTTTAGAAAAAGTCCAAAATTTAACTATTGGCGACCCATTAGAAAATACTACTAAAATGGGGGCATTAGTCTCTAATGATCATATGCAAAAAGTTTTAAATCATATTCAAATTGCTCATGATGATGGAGGTGTTTTACTAAGTGGGGGAAAGCAATTTATTCCTAAAGGAAGGTGTGAAAATGGTTATTTTGTGGAGCCTACAGTTTTTGAAGGGTTGAGTTATAATTGCGCAACCAATCAAGAAGAAATTTTTGGTCCAGTGGTTACTCTTACCCCGTTTGACAATGAAGATGAAGTTCTAAAGTACGCAAATAGTACTAAATATGGATTATCAGCTACAGTTTGGACAAAAGATTTAAA
The DNA here is from genome assembly GCA_002457645.1 of Bacteroidetes bacterium MED-G20. GTDB lineage: Bacteria > Bacteroidota > Bacteroidia > Flavobacteriales_D > Parvicellaceae > MED-G20. Next base: position 14,486 of record NTKH01000001.1, on the reverse strand, counting down.
TAAAGCAAATAGAGTGTCTTATTCATTGCAATCTGGAATAGTTTGGGTAAACTGTTGGTTAGTTAGAGACTTGAGAACTCCTTTTGGCGGAGTTAAAGAATCTGGTGTGGGAAGAGAAGGTGGGACATACGCGTTAAATTTTTTCTCTGAAACAACCAATGTTTGTATAAGTTATGATTAGTTTTGCATTCAAATAGAGACAACTATGAATTCTTCTCCCATCAGCTCTGAAAATGCTCCTAAGCCAGTAGGGTTATATCCTCATGCTAGGAAAGTAGGTAATTTATTATTTCTCTCTGGAGTTGGCCCTAGAAAAGCAAATTCTGATGCAAATGATTCTATGGTCCCTGGTCTAGATTTAGACCATAATGGAAATTTTAAATCTTTCGATTTTGAAGCGCAATGCCATAGTGTATTCCAAAATGTTAAAATCATATTAGAAGAAAGTGGATCATCTTGGGAAAACTTAGTAGACATTACAGTCTTTTTAGTAGATATGAAAAGAGATTTTCATACGTTTAATAAAATTTATGCAAAGTATTTTAATGATAATCAACCTTGTCGAACAACTGTGGCTATTGATTCATTACCAACACCAATAGCGATAGAATTAAAATGTATAGCAACCATATAAAACTCCATAAACTTAAAAAATGAGAAGACTAGTAAAAGAATTTACCTCACAATTAACTGAAGCTCTAGAAATTGGAAATAATGCCAAATTAACTGCTCCAAAAAATACTATTAATAATATAGTTATCACAGGGTTAGGAGGCTCTGGAATTGGTGGAAAAATCGCTACTCAGCTGGTAGCAGACCAATTGCAAATACCAGCTGTAATTAATAACGATTATACTTTGCCTAAATTTGTCAATGAAAATACTTTAGTTATTGTTTCTAGTTTTTCCGGGAATACAGAAGAAACTCTTGAATCACTAGAGGCTGCGCAAAAAGCTAACGCAGAAATAGCATGTATTACTGCAGGAGGTAAACTAGCTCAAATTGCTAAAGAAAATAACTATAATTTATTGGTTTTACCCACTGCTTTTTCACCAAGAGCCATGCTTACATACTCTGTAATTCAGCAGTTATTTTTATTTAATCATTATGGATTTATAAACAATCACTTTATAAATGATACAAAAGAGACTGTAAAGTTGCTTGATCTGGAGGTAAATGATATAATTTCTACAGCTAAAAAAACAGCTAAATCTTTATTTGAAAAAACAACAGTTGCTTATTCTGAGGCTTCATTGGAAGGAGTGATAACAAGATTTAGACAACAAATTAATGAGAACTCTAAATCTTTAGGATGGGAACATGTTTTCCCAGAAATGAATCATAATGAGTTAGTTGGATGGGCAGGCGGAAAAGATGAATATGCTGTATTAATTTTCAGATCTTCATTTGAACACTCTAGAACAAGTGTTAGAATTAATATTTCAAAAGAAATTTTTAAAAAATATACATCTACAGTGTTGGAATTTGATGCAAAAGGAGATACGTTTCTTGCTCAAACATTCTACCATATACTACTAGGAGATTGGATTTCAGTTTATTTAGCAGAGTTACATAAAGTAGATGATGTTGAAGTTAAAGTAATCGATTTTCTAAAATCCGAATTGGCTAAAATATGAACCTAACTGGGGTTCATTTTATGGACTTAGGTCTTATTGAGTACCAAAAGTGTTGGGACTTTCAGACTAAGCTATTCGATGAAACAGTTCAGCTAAAAATTCGAAACAGAAAAACTCCTCAAAAATTAATAAGTACTAAAAATCATCTTATCTTCTGTGAGCATCCTCACGTATACACTTTAGGGAAGAGCGGAGATGAAAGTAATTTATTGATTAATCAAAAGGAGCAGAAAGTTAAAAAAGTTACTTTTTTTAAAACCAACAGAGGAGGAGATATTACTTACCATGGTCCTGGGCAATTGGTGGTTTATCCTATATTAGATTTAGACTATTTTTTTTCAGATATACACAAGTACCTTCGTTTTTTAGAAGAGTCAGTGATGATGACTTTGAAAGATTATGGAATAATTGCGAAAAGACTTGATGGCCTTACTGGAGTTTGGGTAGCGAATGAAAATGGGGTTGATAGAAAAATTTGTGCAATTGGTGTTAAAAGCAGCCGATGGGTAACTATGCATGGAATTGGTTTTAATATTAATTCTGATTTAAGTTATTTTAATAATATTATTCCATGTGGAATAGAAGATAAATCGGTAACTTCCTTACAGAATGAGTTGGGTAGGGAAGTAGATATGAATGAATTAAAAAACAGATTTAAAAATAATTTCTCTAGTATATTTAAGGTAGAATTGATAAATAATTAAAAAAATGCTTAAAAATATTAATTACAGTAAAATTCTATTCTTTGATATTGAGACAGTTCCTTTAGAATATAATTTTAAAAATTTAGATGAAAGAGGACAAGGTTTGTGGGATAGAAAAACAAGATTTATTCAAGAAAGAGAAAATTTAAATGCTGAAGAAGTATATGAAAAAGCTGGTATATATGCAGAGTTTGGAAAAGTAGTTTGTATTTCAATGGGGTTCATCTTACAAAAGGAGGGAGAAACTCAAATTCGTTTGAAAAGCATCGCAAATAAAGAGGAATCTATTTTATTACAAGAGTTTATAGATTTGCTCAATAGTTATTACAACTCACCAGATTTCATGTTTTGTGCTCACAATGGTAAAGAGTTTGATATTCCTTTTTTATGTAGAAGAATTCTAATAAATGAAAAAAAAATGCCAAATATTCTAAATGTTTCTGGCAAAAAGCCTTGGGAGATAAAGCATCTAGACACTATGGAACTATGGAAATTTGGCGATTTTAAAAATTATACTTCTTTGGATTTGCTTACTTATGTCTTTAATATTCCTACTCCTAAAGATGATATGGATGGCAGTCAAGTTGCCAAAGTATTTTATGAAGATAAAGACTTAGATAGAATTATTCAATATTGCGAAAAAGATGTAGTAGCGACCATCCAGCTTTTTAGAAAATTTCAAGGGGAAGCTTTAATTGATGAAGAGTTTATTCAAATTGCTTAATATATTCAAGAAAAATAATTAACCAATTAAAAATAAATCACATTTTCTTCTTTTTTATAGATTTGTTTGTCTTTAACATTTTAAATTCAAGACAAAAACCTTTTCAACAAATGTTTTTTTTAAATTGAGGCCAATTATGAAAAAATCTGTTTATCAATTCTTTTTATTTACGATTTTTATTTTTCAAACTCCCTCTTTCTTATCCCAATCTCCTCAACATAGCTGCGGACAACATATAGTATTAAAAGAGCTATTAAAAAACGATGATTTTAAAGCCTATTATGATCAAGAGCAAAAATCTTTTTCTTCAAACAATCAAATTTCTGCTCCTAAAAGCAGTGTATTGCATAAAATTCCAGTAGTTTTTCATATTGTCCATAATAACGGGGTTGAAAAAATTGATAGAAGCCAAGTACTTGACGCCCTTGAAAAGTTAAATATAGATTTAAGAGCTCTTAGACCAGATACCTCAACGGTAGATTCTTTATTTAAACCACTTATTGCAGATATTGAGGTTGAATTTGTATTAGCTACAAAAGCTCCTGATGGGACTTGTTTTAGTGGTATTACCATGACTGAGACACCATACTCTTATAATAACGGAGATATCAATGGGTCTGATCAGGTTGATGCAGTAATGATGTCTAACGATGTATTTCAAGGGAACTGGCCTGGGAACCAATACTTAAATGTATTTGTATGTGGCTCTGTAGGAACTGGTATCGCAGGATACACTTATTATCCATCCGGATTTTTTGGTAATGCGATGAATAACGGTATTTGGCTAAGACATGACTATTGTGGAAGTATTGGAACTGCTAATCCGTCTGCAAGTAAAACTTTTGTTCACGAAGTGGGACATTGGTTAAATCTTCCACACACCTGGGGAAGCACTAATGAACCTGGTTTGGCTTCCAACTGTTCATCAGATGATGGAGTTGCTGACACCCCTAATACCATAGGTTCACAGTGGTGCAATTATAATGAAACTACGTGCGGATCAGTTGCCAATATTGAAAATCACATGGAATATACACCATGTAGAAAAATGTTTACTTTAGGTCAAAAGGCAAGAATGAGAACAGCTTTAAATTCAAGTACGGGTGGAAGATCTAATCTAATTACACCTGCAAATCACTTTGCAACCGGAATTGATACTACAGCTCCATTTTGTAAGGCTGACTTTTTTGCCAACAGATATATTACCTGTACAGGGGATAGCTTATATTTTCAAGACTATTCTTATCATAACCCCATTTCTTGGAATTGGCATTTTGAAGGAGCCAATCCAGACTCTTCTATCTTAGAAAACACTTATGCAACTTATCCACTTCCCGGGGTTTTTGATGTTGCATTAACTGCTACGGGAGACAGTACTAATTACTTAACGGAACTTAAAAATGATGCTATTATTGTAATGGACTATAATGGAGAACAACTTCCTTATTATGAGGGTTTTGAAAATATTAATTTTAATACTCCTGAATGGATTTCTAATGTGGGGAATTGGAGCATAACTGATGAGGCCGCTTATAATGGAAATTACAGCTTAAAGTTAGAAAATGATGGAGTTGCTGAAGGGACTAAACACATCCTAGAAAGTAAAACTTTTGATTTGTCAGATTCTACAAAGGTATTTTTCAATTTTAAATACGCATTTGCTAGAAAAAATAATTCTAATAATGAGGTATTAAAGTTATTAGCTTCTAATGATTGTGGAAAAACATGGTCTCTTAGGAAAATTATTCAATACAGTCAACTGACCACTGCACCTGATCAAAATAATTTCATTCCTACTTTCAGCGAATGGAAAGAAGCCACCGTGACTAGTATAATTGGCCCTTTGTGTGTTCAAAATTTTAGATTTAAGTTTGAATTTCAGTCTGGTGGGGGGAATAATTTATATATAGATAATATTAATATTTCTTATGAAAATACTACAGGTGTCTCGAAATCTTTTATAAGTGAAATATCTATTTATCCTAACCCAACTAATGATATTTTGAATGTTGTTTCTAGTAATTCTTTTTCCAAGATACAAGTGCTAGATATGATGGGCAAAGAAGTGCTAATGAAAAATGAGTCTAATATGAAGCGCGCAGTAATAAACACTTCTTTTTTAGATAACGGGTATTACTCTATTAAAATCTCACAAGGAAACCAAGTGAATTTTTATTCATTTATAAAGGTTAATTAATCAGTTTAAAATCAATTTGTCTTTTGTGTAAATCAGCTTTTTTAACAATTACTTTTATTTCTTGACCAATTTTAAAACTTTTTCTGGAGTTGTGTCCGATTACAAGTTTTTGTTCATCATCATAATAGTATTGATCATCTTTAATACTATTTAAAGGGATCATTCCTTCACACTTATTTTTATCTAATTCTACATACATTCCCCAGTCTGTTAAACCATTTATCATCCCATTAAACTGTTCCCCAATTTTTTCTCCTAGATATAATACTTGCATATACTTAATGGATGCTCTTTCAGCGTCAACTGCTTGCTTTTCCATTTTAGAAATATGGTTGCAGGTATGTTCTAATTGCTCCTTAGAATATCCGGATTTTTCACTTAGGGTTTCAAATAATTTTCTATGAACTATTAAATCCGCATACCTTCTTATGGGAGATGTAAAGTGGGTATAGTACTGAAATGACAACCCGTAATGACCAATATTATCTGAACTATATACAGCCTTAGACATTGATCGAATGACCATGGGAGAAATTAAATGAAGTTCCTTTTTTTCTTTAGCTTTTTTCATCACCTCATTTAAAGAAAATGATATAGGTTTGTTTTTTTTTCTAATTAATTCATAACCCATTGATTGAAGATATATTTTCAAGTCATTTAGTTTTTCTTCGTTAGGGTCATCGTGTACACGGAAGATGAAAGGAGTAATAAGTTTATTTTTGTGAGGCTTCCCCATTTTCATTGCTACATACTTGTTAGCCAATAGCATAAACTCCTCAATCAACTGATGAGCTTCTTTAGATATTTTAATAAATGTTCCAATCGGAAAACCTTTTTCATTTAACTGAAATCTTACTTCAGAACTTTCAATATTTAAGGCGCCATTATTTAGTCTTTTAGAACGAATAGTTTTAGCTATATTGTTAAGAGTAATTAGCTCATTTGATAAAGAATGCTTTTGACCTTCGATAATTTCTTGTACATCCTCATAGTTAAACCTATGGTTGGAGTGGATAACTGTTTTTCCAAACCAAGTATCTAATATTTCTCCATTGAGCGACATTTTAAAAACTACAGAAAAAGTCAACTTATCTTCTTTAGGTCTCAAGGAGCAAAGAACATTACTTAATTTTTCTGGAAGCATAGGAATAACTCGATCAACTAAGTAAACACTATTCCCTCTTTGAAAAGCCTCATTATCGATGATAGATTTTTCTTTTACAAAATGACCAACATCAGCAATATGAACTCCAACTTCAATAATCTTTTCATCAATTTTTTTAAAACTTAATGCATCGTCAAAATCTTTGGCGTCTACTGGATCAATTGTAAAGGTGGTTATATTTCTAAAGTCTCTTCTTTTTTTAGCTTCTTTATCATAGTTCGGAATCTCTATTTTTTCTAAATCTTTAATTATGGGTGAAAGAAACTTAGTTGGGAACCCAAATTCAGAAAGTATAGAGTTCATCTCCACATTCAATTCTCCAGGGTTACCTATAATTTCAATAACTGCTGCTTGAGGACTTTTTGCATTTTTAGGCCACGAAAGAAATTTAACTTTTACTTTTTGTCCATTTTTTGCACCATTTAGGTGCTTTTTTTCAATGAAGAAGTGTGTTTTTACAGATCTGTCGTCAGGCACAAAAAAACTAAAGTTGGGAGAAATTTCTATAACTCCTATATATTCTTTTTTTACTCTTTCTATAATTTTAACAATGCGACCCTCTTCTTTTCCTTTGAAAAGAGTGCTTCTAACTAAAACTTTATCACCATTTAAGGCATTTTTAAGGTTGGAAGGATGAATATAAATATCTTTTTCAATTTTTGGAGAAATAAAGTAACCACCACCTTTACTAACAGTTTGTATATGACCTTCATGTTCAATATTACTGCTTTTAATTTGAAACTTTCCTCTTGAAAGCTCTACTAAAACTCCATTTTTAGCTAATTGACTTAGAAGCGTAACAATTCTTTTTCTTATAAAAGGGTCCTTTATTGCTAATACGGCAGCAATTTGCTTATAATTGTAAGCGTGTTCTGGATGGGTTTGTACCACTTTTAAAATTTGCTCCGAGAGCACACGGTCTTTCATATTGAGTTAAATACAGTAAGTACTATTCACCTTCTTCTTGGACTTCTAAAGCCTTTATTTTTTCTAGAATGTCGTTAGCTTCTTTTGTTTTAGCATCACTAGCAGTACGGTTCGAGTGGGACAGTTTAAATGCTTCTTCAGTGAGTGTTTTATACTTTTTAAGGAGTGTTTCTTTTTCTGATTTTTTTTTAAAAAGTCCAAACATTAGAGTTAATTAAGAATTAATTTGAATCAAAATTAGTTCTATTTAAAGATTAAGCAAAAGTTTATAGATAAAAGTATATTTTAAACAAATTTGTTAAACGTCATATTCTATGATTTTATACTATGACAAGGTTTTTGATGGCTTAATTTTTTTAAATTAGAAATAATCAAACATATAATATGATAAAAAAAATTGAACATATTGGAATAGCCATAGATAATGTTAATTCAAGTATGGCAGTTTTCGATAAATTGTTGGATAAGAGATCTTATAAGTCAGAGCTGGTTAGCTCGGAAGGTGTAAAAACACATTTTTATCAATTAGGCGAAATCAAAATTGAATTATTAGAGACCATAAACCAAAGCAGCCCAATAAGTAAGTTTCTTTCTAAAAAAGGCCAAGGAATGCATCATTTGGCATTTCATGTAGACGATATTCATCAAGAACTTAGTAGACTAATAGCGTTAGGTTTTGAGGCTATTGGAGATGTTAAAAAAGGAGCCGATCAAAAATTAATATGTTTTCTTCATCCAAAAACTACTTGTGGTGTTCTGATTGAATTATGTCAGGAACAAGCTGAAGAATAGTATTTTCTTTTTTAAGAAGAAATGCATTAATACCTACTTTTTTTGCTCCCTCTATATGCTGAATAGAATCATCAATAAATAATGTTTCATGGGCTATTAAATTATGATCTTCAATGATTTTAATAAAGCAATCTTCATCAGGCTTTCTCATCCCAATGTTAGAAGAATAATATATTTGTTCAAAGCAATTTTGAAAATCATTTAACCAATTTTTTTTTCTCAAATCAGCTTCAAATTTTTTAATATGAATTTCGTTAGTATTACTCAATAAAAATATATTGTAATCTTTTTTTAACTTTTTGATGAATTCTATTCTTTCTTTTGGAATTTCTAAAAGCATTGCATTCCATGCATTAATAAAATCGTTTTCATCTATTTTTAATTTTTCAGATTGCTGTATTAATGAGATGAATTTATCATTGGAAATTTCACCTTTTTCAAAATCATCAAATATTTTAGATTGCTTTTTTTGGTTGTATACTTTTTCAAAATTAAAAAACCCTATTTTATTGAATTCCTCAACTGTTTTTGAATAATCTAGGTTTAAGATTACTCCTCCCAAATCAAATATTATATTTTTAATTTTTGTCATACTTTCAATTAATGAAAACAAAGTATTAAAATTGCGTTGAATTTAGATATATTAAAGAAAATTTAAACATAAATTAATTTTGAAAAACTTTTTAAGCATCCTAATTATTATTTTTCTAGTTGTTAGTTTTAGGTCTCAAAATAGTTTTAGTTTAGATACTTTAATAGTGCAAACCACAAGGATTCCTCTTAAAGTAAATGAGACGGGTAGAAGTATTAACATTCTTACTAAAGAACAAATTCAAGAGTTACCAGCCACTACTTTTTATGAACTGCTGCAAACCATTTCTGGTGTTGAAATTCAATCTCGTGGTGGTTTTGGTGTCCAAGGTGATATTGTGATGAGAGGGTCTACTTTTTCACAAGTTTTAGTCTTAATAGATGGAATGAGAATAAATGACCCACTAACTGGTCATTTCAATTGCTATGTTCCAGTTTCTAACATGGAAATTGAAAGAATCGAAATCCTTAAGGGGGCTGGAGCTTCTATGTATGGTCCTGATGCTGTTGGGGGAGTAATTAATATAATTACTAAAGGTTTTGATTCTTTAAAAGATGGAACTTCTTCTTCAGGAACCATAAATTATGGAGCTCACAAATTAATAAACTCAACTGCTGGTATTTTTCATAAGTCTAATAAATTTTACTTTGGCTTAGGCTTATCTTTAAATCAGTCTATTGGGGACAGTATTCCACCTGTTAAAGTTGACTCTACAACTTCTTTAGAGGGATACCGAAATTATTTTGATATTAAAAATATCAGTCTTTCTGGAGGATATAAAATAAATAAATTATGGGAAATGAAGTTCAGGTCCTCGATTCTTTCTAGCGATTTTAATGCAAGATATTTTTATACAAATTATTCATCAGATAAATCAACTGAAACTACATCCAACTGGTTTAACAGAGTACAGTTTGTAAGAGAAACAACTAAAGGAGCCATTTTAGATATTAATGCAAGCTACAAAAGAAGTACAGATGAATTTCTTTATACTCCTTTAGGAACTCCTAATCAACATTATATGGATTTTATGAATTTCACTATCAATGGTTCAAAAATGATTAAAGATAAATTCAAATTAAAATCAGGTTTACAAGGAGATTTAAGAAAAATAGAAAGCAATGATAGAGGAAATCATAGCGATTATCATTTTGGTGGATATATAATGGGTGTTTATAAGTCAAACAATTTGGTATTAACATCTATTTTCCGAGAAGATTATGATCAAAATTATGGCTTTGAATTTTGTCCCCAATTAAGTGCTTCTTACATTTTAAATAATATTGTATTTAGAGCTTCTGCTGGAAAAAGTATAAGAGCTGCAGATTATACAGAAAGATATAATAATAATCTCGCTTTAAAAACGTACATAAGGTTAGGAAACCCAAATTTAAGAGCAGAGAGAGGTTGGTCAGAAGAGATTGGAATTAACTACTACCCATTTAAAAATACTTTATTTAAAGCAACTGTATTTAGTAGACAGTCCAATAATATAATAGATTATATTTTGACTAATGAGAGTGAAATCGGATCTATTAGTCAAGGAGAAGCCGTCTTAGAACAAGGAGCTAATTATCTTTTTGCAAAAAACATTAAAGAGGTTAATATAAATGGTCTGGAGATAGAGTTAAACACTAAAGTTTCTTTGGCAGATGGTAATTACTTCCATGGACATTTAGGATATACTTTTACTGATATTACTAGTGATAATCTGGGGATTTATTTATCTACCTTTGCTAAACACCTTATGGTTGCTCAGGGCAATTTTAAATACCATTCATTTCAATTTTCACTATCAGGAATTTATAAAGAGAGAAGTACTCAAATTGCAGAGTCTATTTCCTCAACCCTCGTTAGAAATTATACTTTATTAAATGGTAGAATTGGGTATGAGATTGATAAAGGGATTTTTGTAAATATTCAATTAATTAATATTACCAACACAATATATCAAAATATTTTGGGAGCAAAAATGCCCGGAAGGTGGTTAATGGGAGGGATAAAATGGAATATAAAATAGAATTAAAACTCTTCGTTTCGGTTATTTTTGTTTAGTACCTTAGAGGTGATTTTTCCTTTATTTATGATTTCCTTGTTGTTTATTAGGTAACCTATTATGCTTGAAAAACATAATATCCAAAATAGTAATACGATATTCATTTTTATATTTTCCATTAAAATACTAATTTTTTAATACTTGTTTAACTTTGTTGAACATTTGTTAAACAAAACGAAGTTTTTGTTACACAAAAAAAAAGAATTATATGGGATACTATTTACTGTGTTGGTGTAAGTGGTTCAAAAGAATGCATTTCTTCATTAACAATACTTAATTCTTTAGTCATTCTTTGTAAATATTCTGAAGACATTAATTCTTGTAATCCATTCATATCTACCTCATACATCATAACAATACAAGTTTTATCATCAATTTTGCCTACTGTAGTTTTTGATTCGTCACAAACTTTTGCCCTTTCTTTATGACCATCAAATACTTTTCTCCATTCATCGTAATTGTCACTAGATACTTTTATAATTAAATTCATTTTGTTTTTTATAATAAATTTAAATAATGAAATGGTTTAGAATACAAAATATAAATTAAATAATCTTTAATTTTTTAAAAAATATATAACAAGAAATGGCAAAATAATAAATCAACCATCTATTAATCTCGAGCTTTCGAACCTACCCTTTTCTCAATTTTTATTTTACATTTGCAGTCCATTTTATTAATTTTGGAAATTAATAATTTGCTAAAATATTAGATCAATTTTTGAGATTACAATATTAAGCATCCTATTACAGCCAAACTTAAACTATTCATTTTGATTAAGTTAGGGCCCATAGCTCAGTTGGTTAGAGCACCTGACTCATAATCAGGGGGTCGAAGGTTCGAGCCCTTCTGGGCCCACTTTAATATCAGGGAGTTTCAAAAAAAATTCCAACTCCCTTTTTTTTGTTTAAATTGTAAATCAGCATCTTATTTTTTTAATCTATGTATCTATATGTTCTTAAATTATAAGTCCGCAAAAGTTTAATTAAAAAAATTATTTAAAAATTTAATAACTCTCTATCTTTTTTTTAAATTCAATAAAAAAAATTATGAAAATTTATTTGAGAAAAATATCTACAATAGTAATTATTTTACTTTCGATTAGCTCATGCGGGAATGGCGGATGTACTGATCCAAATGCTTTAAATTACTCTACTCTAGCAGTTACTGACGATGGTAGCTGTATACTTCCTACTCAAACTCTTTTTGAAGAAGAATTTACATTAACATTTGGTCCGAATAATTCATTTTCAACTTATGAGCCCTTATTTAATTATGTTCAAGGAGATGTTATAATTCTTGAGCATTTAAGTGACCCAACTTTTAATTATTGGTCACCACTACCTGTTGTTTCAACTGGTGTTTTATTGTGGGGCGAGTATGGAGATAATAATGGTGATATTTATATTTACACTGATGAAGTTTCTACTGGTAACAATTATTATTGGAGTACTGAGGTGACATTAGGTTTTAGAGCTTTCTTGATAAAAAATTCTGCTCGAAAAATAAATCCTGAATTAGAATTTATGTCAATAGATGAGATAAAGTCAACCTTTCTTTAGCATACATTACTTTCATAATTTAAACTTAAATCATGAATTATAAATTAATTCCATACATAGTTAGAAAAAATTAAGAGCTAAGTCTTTGTAGATACTGCTACCTAAAGTTACATAATAAAAGTTTATAACTTTTGTATCTTTTATTACAAACAAATTTGTAGGATTAAGTTAATTAGGTTACTTTAACGTTATTAGTAAATTAACTATATGTTTATAGCTCCTTTTCTTCTTTTCATCTTAGGTTTAACATTAACCTTCATTTGGACGCTTCCTAAAAAAGTATAGCTTTACATTGTTTTGAAGTACTTCCTTTTTTTATTGGTATTTGTTTTATCAAATACTTTTTTTCATTCCCAGTACTTAGTATCGTGTATATATTTAGGAATTTCATCAAGTAATTTTTTATCTGGAGCTACAGGTCTTAATCTAGATTATGATGTTAAAATGTATAAGTTAACCTATAATACAGTAGATACAGATAGTTTGTCCATAATTGCTACTGGAGCTTTCTTTATTCCAACCAACACAACTTGCACTGATTTTCCTTTTGCAGTTTACAATCATGGGACTACTTTAAGAAAAAATGATGTTCCTTCAAATAATAATCCAGAAGCAATTATTGGTAAAGTTTTTTCTGCAGGAGGGTATTTTGTTTGTATGCCTGACTATATTGGGATGGGTGACAGTCCAGGTTTTCATCCTTATGTCCATGCTAAATCGGAAGCTACCGCATCTATAGATATGATCAGAGCAGCAAGAGAATATTTAACTACTACCAATTTTGTCGATAATAATGAGCTATTTCTAACAGGATACTCACAAGGAGGGCATGCCTGTATGGCTACAACTAAGTTTATTAAAGACGAGAGTTTACAGTCAGAATTCAATATTGTGGCATCAGCCCCTTCTTCTGGGCCATATGATCTTTCTGGGATAATGGCTGATACAATTATTGCTCCAACACCTTATTCAAACCCTGGATATATTGTTTATCTGCTTGCGTCATATCAATTGGCTTATGGCAATATATTTAATTCTTGGTCTGATGTACTCTATTCTCCATACGATACAATTGTTCCTCCTTTTTTTAGTGGGAACAATACTACATTGGATATGGGATTATTAAATAGTCTTATTCCAAACCAGATGAATTTATTAATTAGAGACACCTGCTTAAATAATTTTATAAATGATTCGATCAATAAAAATCATCCTTGGTGGCGTGCACTTATTGACAATGATAATTATGATTGGCTTCCATTAAATCCTTTGAGAATGTATTATTGTACAGCAGATGAGCAGATTGCCTATACCAATGCTCTAATTGCTGAAAGTACTATGAATAATAATGGCGCTTTAGATGTTCAGGCTGTGAATATGGGGGATAATGATCATGGAGGATGTATTTTACCAGCTTTATCTTCAGCTTTTAATTGGTTCCAAACGCTAAGGACCCCATGTAATATTTCGTCTTTAACAAACCGAAATTTAATTTCATACGATATTTACCCAAACCCTTTTACAAATAAATTAAATATACAGTTAAACGAGAAAGTTAAATTATCAGTATATACTATGGATGGAAAACTACTTATAAATAAATCTAATGTGCAAAATATAGAATTGATCACGACTAATTGGCCCAAGGGGATGTACATAGTGAAGGTAAAAGGATCAGTAGCCTATCAAAACGCAATAATTACAAAGCAGTAATAGAATTAATTAACTATTTTCACCATTAATAGGGGATGTAGCTCAGTTGGCTAGAGCGCTTGACTGGCAGTCAAGAGGTCGCCAGTTCGAATCTGGTCTTCTCCACATCTGTAAAATAAGGGTTTAGGAGAGTTTTTTTGTCAAGACTCTCCACAAACTCTCCACAAATTGCAGGTTTTTTAGTGTTTTTAGCCGAAATGGCGAGGGAACCCCCTTACACTTTTACACTTTTACACTTTCAGTCTTTTTTCTTACTTTAATGGTTTAAAACTTATAAAATGAAGAAACTTATAGTATTTATGTTCTCAATAGTGTTATTGGGAAGTTGTGGTAAAGAAGGGTGTAATGACCCAGACGCCATTAATTATGATTCAAGCGTTACAAAAGATGATGGTACGTGTCTATACAGCGTTTTAG